>CAYHEL010000287.1:0-3509 GCA_964355415.1 uncultured Verrucomicrobiota bacterium
CGGGGATGGGGAAGATCAAGAATGCCGTCGGCGCGCTGCACCTTGCCGGCGTAAAGGATGTCAATGTCGATGGGCCGGGGCGCGTTTCGATCCTCGCTTCTCACGCGCCCCATGTCGGTTTCAATTTGATGGATGGCGTCCGAGAAGGCCTGCAACTCCATCGTGCTCTCCACAATGACGACGGTATTCAGGTACTCGAGATGGGCGTACTCGGGTTTGGCATCAACCGGATCGGTTTCATAGATCGGCGCCTTGGACACAACGTGGGTTCCCGGAAGTTTGGCAAGCCGGGTCACCGCCCCGCGCAGAGAGTCGAGCCGGTGATCCAGATTCGAGCCGAGTCCGAGTCCGATTTCCATCTTATCGCAGTCCCAACACATCCTGCATGTCGTAGAGTCCTGGTTTCTTGCCCATGAGCCAGGCGCCGGCATGGAGGGCGCCTTTGGCGAAGGCGTCGCGGCTGGTGGCGCGGTGACTGATTTCCACGCGTTCGCCATCCGTGGCGAAAAGAACGGTGTGATCCCCGATGATGTCCGCCGCCCGGAGTGCGTGGATGCCGATCTGGCCTTTGGGCCGCTCGCCGCTGAGTCCTTCGCGGCCATAGACGACCACGTCGCGAAACGTCTGTTTTCGTCCGTGGGCGATCTTTTCGCCCAACCGTAGCGCGGTGCCGCTGGGGGCATCTTTCTTGTAGCGGTGGTGGGTCTCGGTGATCTCGACGTCATAATCGATTCCCAGCGCCTTGCCCGCCTGTTCGACGAGGGCGAACAGCAGGTTCACTCCAAGACTCATATTGGGAGCGGTTACGATGGGTATCGCCTTCGCCGCCAAATCGACGGCCGCGCGTTCCTCGGGGTTCAGGCCCGTGGTTCCAATGACGACGCCTTTCCTGTGTTCCGCCGCCAGTTTGACGGTGACAGGAACATTTTCATGGAAACTGAAATCAATCAGGACATCGGCCGCCTTCACCGCCGCCGGAAGATCATGCGTGATCCGGATGCCCATATCACCGAGGCCTGCGACCACTCCGGCATCCTTGCCGATCAAGGGGCACGCCGCCTGGTCAACCGCCGCCACCAACTCCATGTCAGGCAATAATTTGGAACACCGCACCAGCGCCTGGCCCATCCGGCCCGCCGCCCCGACAATCGCAACTTTGATCATGGTTTTCCCTCCATCTGTTTGTTCGCGGAGATCTCTCTATCACAGCCTCCTCACGGCATCACGCATTATTTGGGAGGGTGGCGGGGCCATGAAAGAATATTGCCATTTTCGAGGCGCTGTCTATCATGCCCGCCATGAAATTCCGATTCGGAACGCCGATTTCGATCCTGCTGATCGTCGCCGCGCTGGGAGTGTTCCTGGTGTGGCCGATGGCTCATGTTTTCGTGCGCGCGTTCTGGGATAAACAGGGATTTACGTTCCTCTACTTCACCGCGCTTTTCACCAATCCGGTTCATCTTCAGACCCTGACCACCAGTTTCATCATTGCCTTCGGGGTGACGGCGAGTTGTGTTGTGGTCGCCCTCCCGCTGGCCTGGTTGTTCGCCCGGTACGCCTTTCCCGGAAAGGCCGTCTGGTCGGCGCTTCTGCTCCTGCCCATGATTCTGCCTCCGTTTGTGAGCGCCGTCGGGATGAAGATGATCTTCGCCCGGGTCGGCGCCCTGAGCACACTCCTGATGCAACTCGGCCTCGTTGACGGGCCGGTCGACTGGCTGGGGCGCTTCCCCTTGCCGGGCATCATTCTGCTCGAAACCCTGCACCTGTTTCCGATTCTCTTCCTGAATCTGGTGGCGGCGTTGGCCAATATCGATCCTTCGCTGGAGGAATCGGCCATGAATCTGGGCGCATCGCCCCTGCGGGTCTTCCGCCGCGTGACGCTCCCCCTGGCCATGCCGGGGTTATTTGCGGGCATGGTGCTCGTCTTTATCTGGTCATTCACCGAATTGGGAACCCCGCTCGTGTTTGGGGTGCGACGGGTCTTACCGGTGGCCATCTATGACAGCGTGGCGGAGATCGGGACGAATCCGGCGGGATACGCCCAAGTGGCCCTGGTTTTAATGATCTCGGTGCTGGGGTTCTGGATCAGCAAGCAGATTATGACTCGCCAGAGATCCGTGGCCACCCTGGGCCGCCTCAGTTCGGGGCGGCGGGAAATCCCCTTGTCAACGTCGGGAACCGTGTGGGCGACGCTTGGGGTGGGCGGCATCCTGTTTGCCGCCATTCTTCCGCATATCAGCGTGGTGTTGTTGTCGATCAGCCATCGCTGGTTTCTGACAGTATTACCTCAGGGCTTTACGCTAGAGTTTTTCGGGCGTGCCTTGAATTCCGAACTCACCCGCACGGCGCTGGTGAACAGTCTTTCGTTGTCCCTGTGTGCCACCGTGCTGGATGTCGTCATCGGGTTCGGGATTGCCTGGCTTTGCGTGAGAAAACGGATCTGGGGCGGGGACTGGCTGGATGCGTTGGCCATGCTGCCGCTGGCGGTGCCGGGATTGGTGATCGCCTTTGGATATATGGGGTGCTTTTCCGGGAGTTTCCCGAATACCCTGCTCGATCCCCGCTTCAATCCGATGATTCTGCTGTCGGTGAGTTATGCCATCCGCCGACTTCCCTATATGGTTCGTGCCGCCCATGCCGGGTTGGAGCAGGTCAGTTCGACCTATGAGGAGGCGGCGGCCAACCTGGGGGCGACGCCGTTCCGCGTGGTCTGGCGGGTGACGCTGCCGTTGATCATGGCCAACCTTCTTGCCGGGGGAATCCTGTGTTTCTCCTTCTCCATGCTTGAGGTGTCCGACAGTCTGATTCTGGCGCAGTCGGAGAATTTCTATCCGATCACCAAGGCCATCTATGCCTTGCTGGATAGTCTCGAGAATGGTTTGCACGTGGCCTCTGCCCTCGGCGTGTGGGCGATGGCCCTTTTGGGCGCAGGCATCCTGCTGGCCTCCACCCTCATGGGTAAACGCCTTGGCCAGATGTTCCGGGCGGGGTGAAGATGTGAAGAGTGAAGGGTGAAGAGTGATGAGTGATGAGTAATCGCTCGACATGAGGGCTGATTTTTCGAGAATGGGTGATGTGGTGCGGAAAGAAAGATGCCGCCGACACGGCGGCCACTACAGGGGAAGAGAAGCTATGAAGGGAATCATATTGGCGGGGGGATCAGGGACGCGGCTGTTTCCTTTGACCAAGGCGGTGAGCAAGCAATTGCTTCCGATTTACGACAAGCCGATGATCTACTACCCGTTGTCGGTGCTCATGCTGGCCGGGATTCGCGAGATTCTGATCATCAGTACTCCGCATGACCTGCCCCTTTTCAAAGAACTATTGGGGGATGGGTCTCAACTCGGCATCACGCTCAGTTATAAGGAGCAACCCAGGCCCGAAGGATTGGCGCAAGCCTTCATCATAGGCCGGGAGTTTATCGGGGAAAGTCCTGTTGCGCTGATTCTGGGCGACAATATCTTTTACGGGCATAACTTTTCGGCGGTGTTGAAGGAGGCCAGCCAGTT
>CAYHEL010000288.1:0-3502 GCA_964355415.1 uncultured Verrucomicrobiota bacterium
GACGCCGACAACCATCCGGAAACGAAACCATTTCACGTATCATCCCATTCTTGAGGTGGCGATTCTATTTGCCGGGATATTCGTTACCCTGATTCCAGTTCAGGCATGGGTGCAATCCTTTCACACTCCTGGCTCCGCCCTGTCACCCTTGACGTGTTTCTGGGCGGCGGGCGGACTCTCCAGTTTTCTTGATAATGCGCCGACATACCTGATTTTTTTTCAGGTGGCCAGTGAGGCGTCGGGGGCTGTCTCAACCGGGGTGGCCGGGGTTCCTGAATCTCTCTTGAAGGCTATCGCCTCAGGGTGTGTTATGATGGGTGCCAATACCTATATTGGGAATGGGCCGAACCTGATGGTTAAGGCGATTTGTGAGGATGACGGCCTGAATATGCCCTCGTTTCTAGGGTATATGGTATGGGCCGGACTTGGTTTGGGTCCACTTTATGTCTTGGTTTCATGGTTGTTTTTTGTTTGAAGGGGATGAATTGCACCGAAGGAGAGGAGTCTAAGATGATCCGTTTGATCAGTTGCCTGTTGATCGTGCTGGTGGCCGCCACGGTTGACGCCCAAACAAGAACGAATACCGTAAAAAGAATCCGAACTTTGCCGATGGTGAAACTGGGAGACACCCCGCCCAGTGTTAAGGGAGTTCAATCACTCCCTATTCAGCCAAAACCACCCAAAGTGGATCCCTACGAGTGGATTGTTATTCCGGAAATGGCGACCAATACAACCGGTTGGGTCTTATCGAATGGAACCGCGATTGCCGCCACACTCGTGAAGTTCAACCAGTACACGGTTGTCTTTATATCTCAAGACTCACGGGAGCGCCAATATACCAGAAAAGCTCTTAACCAGGAGGGGCAACGCAGAATCAGGGAGTTTGAAAAGCAGAATCAGGAGGAGATTGTGAAGGCCTGGAATGAAAAGCAGGCGGCCAAGCAGGCAGAGAAGGATTTGGTTCCACTGAAGTAGTTTTTCATGAATAGACCAATTATCGCGAGTCGGACAGGGGTTCTTTCCCCTGAAAAAACGCAGGAGCCAGGAGATGATGCCCGGATATTCATGGATCGAGTCTCAGAGGCCCTGACAGGTTGTTCCTTTGTAAAACTGGTTCTGGGTAAATACCGGGGTTCGGATCCGAGCCTCAAGTCGGTCGTGATCCAGATCAAAGTCGTGAAGGGGCGGGACTGTCTGTCTTTCGTTTACCGCCATCAAACCAGGGAGGTCACTCGAAATGCTCCCGTGGCTGAGGGTTTGATGGAGATTCGGGATCGGCTGGGCGCTGAGTTCAAAAGCGCCCATCTCTTTTCCGTGAAGGAGACAGTTCAACTTGAATTTAATAAAAAGGGGCGTTGCAGGATAAGTCTCAGTGAGCCGGTCTGCGACACCCTTCCGGCTCATGATCATGACCATGTCAAGGATCGACTGATTGATCCCGCCAGTCCGTTCCTGGCCGCCTTGGGAATCACCAACGACCGACATCAGGTGCTCCCCTCGATGTTCAGGAAATGGAAGCAGATCAACGTGTTTCTTGAGCTGTTTCACCGGGCTTGGGAATCTTCACGGGCGTCAGGGGCGAATCCCGTAAGCGTCGTGGATTTCGGTTCGGGCAAGGGGTATTTGACATTCGCTGTGTATGATCACCTCAGGGTTGCGTTGGGGGTGGAAGCGCGGGTGACGGGGATTGAGTTGCGTGACGATCTTGTGCAATTCTGCTCTGATGTCGCCGGTCGTTTGGGACTGTCCGGATTGTCGTTCCGGAAGGGCGATATCAGGAGTTATTCGCTCGAACCCATGCAGGTGATGATTGCCCTGCATGCCTGCGATACGGCCACCGATATGGCGATCCATGCCGGGATACGTGGTGGAGCGGAGATCATCATGTGTGCGCCGTGCTGTCACAAGGAACTCCGATCCCAACTGGTGGTTCCCTCCGTACTCCAGCCCATGCTCCAAATCGGGATTCATTTGGGACAGGAGGCGGAGATGGTGACGGATTCGCTCAGGGCTCTCTGGCTCGAGGCCTCGGGGTATGAGGCGCAAGTGTTTGAGTTTGTCTCACTGGAGCATACGAGCAAAAACAAGATGATCCTGGCTGTGAAGCGCTCCAACCCCGTTGATCCGCAACCCATCATGGCGAAAATTCAGGCGCTCAAGGCTTTTTACGGAATCAAGACTCAGGCTCTTGAAACGCTTCATTGAGGGGGCAATCCGATCCGTGCGCCTGTGCGGGTTCGGACGTTCAGGCGCCGGGTTTTCGACTTGTTTTCTGATTCTCGCCGGATTACGGTACACCCAGTATTTTGTCTCGGATCAACCCATGAAAGACCTTCGCGAATCCCTGGAACGGCTTTACGCCTTGAGAACCTTTGGAATCAAGCCGGGTTTGGATACGACCCGTGCGTTGCTGAAACGTCTGGGTCATCCCGAGCAGTCCTTTGCGGCCATTCATGTGGCCGGCACAAATGGCAAGGGATCCGTGTGTGCGCTCCTGGAGTCCGTGCTACTCAAGGCGGGACTGCGGGTCGGACTCTACACCTCTCCTCACCTGATCCGATTCAATGAGCGGATTCGCGTGAATGGCGTGGAGATCGGCGACGGGGAACTGGCGGTTTTGTTCAATGACATGGAATCCCATGCCGCCGCCGTGTCGGCGGAAGGGCGCGAGGCTACTTTTTTTGAGTTTACCACGGCTCTCGCCTTCGAGCATTTTCGGCGTCGAAAGATCCAGGTGGCCGTTGTGGAGACGGGAATGGGCGGGCGACTGGACTCAACGAATGTGCTGACGCCGTTGATCTCTGTGATCACCCGTATCGGACTTGACCATACCGCCCATCTTGGAACCTCGCTTGAGTTGATCGCCGGCGAGAAAGCCGGGATCATCAAACCCGGTCGTCCCGTCGTCTGCGGGGCCATGCCTGATGAGGCGGCGGCGCTTATCCGTAAGACGGCCGAGTCCATGAAATCACCGTGGATCAATGTCGCGGATACCATTGCGGTGCGGCGCGTCGCCCAGGACTTGAAGGGGCAGAAAGTGTCGATTACGGGGAGCGACGTCAATTACGGATCCGTGACCTTGACGCTGTTGGGGCGACACCAACTTGAAAACTGCGCCACGGCCGTGGCCGTACTGGAGGCCCTGATCCCGTGCGGTCTTCCGGCTATTTCTCCAGAGGCCATTCGGACGGGGTTGGCCGAGGCGGTGTGGCCCGGTCGACTTCAGGTTCTTTCCCTGAATCCGCCGACCATTCTGGATGGAGCCCACAACCCGGATGGCGCACAGACTCTGGCGGTGGCGCTGAAGGAATTAGTGAAGAACAGGAGGATTGCCCTGGTGTGGGGGATGTGTGATGACAAGGATGCGCTCGGGTTTGTGAAGGCGCTGGGGCGGGTGGTAAAGCGGTGCTGGACCGTGCCGATTGATACAGAGCGGAGTTTGACGGAGATGCAAAGGGTGCAGATTGCAAAAACCGAAGGGTGGGAGGTTTGCTCGACGTCC
>CAYHEL010000289.1:0-3497 GCA_964355415.1 uncultured Verrucomicrobiota bacterium
AGCGCCGCGGGCACGAGGTCGAGGCGACCGGCGGAGACGCCCCCCGAAAGGATGAGCACATCGTGGGTCTGCACGAGCACGCGCAACCGGGTCGTGAGCGCGCCGAGCTCATCGGGCAGATGCTCATCCGCGATGCGCTGGAAACCCTGGCGGCGCAAGGCGGCGACGATGCCGTAGGCGTTCGAGCGGCGTACCTGGTGCGCCAAGATCGGTTCGCCGGGCTCGATGAGTTCGTCGCCGAATCGCAGAAGCAGACGCAAGGCAAAGAGTCGCTGCAGACCAAGACCTCCGGATCGCCCGGCATTGAGGTGCGCCGTCCGATGCCGATCCTGCCGCCCGGCGTCACTAGGCGGCCCGGAGTCACGCCCGTGCCTGAAGCCCCCGCTACGCCCAACGAGGTGATTGCGACCGCGCTGTCCGATGCCGAACGCGGCATGATCCGAGGACGCGTCAATATCGTCGCCGACGAGCGATCCAACCAGCTCATTATCATCACCAGCGAGGAGAACATGAAGTTCTTTGACGATCTGATCGTCATCCTCGATGTCACCATAGCCCCGAACTTCGATGTCGAGGTCATGCGTCTGGAACACGCCAATGCCGAAGATGTGGCCAAGATGATCAACGACCTGATCGGCAACGTCTCCAAAAAGGACGACGCGCCCAAGACCCCCGGCGCGCCGACTGGCGACCCCAAGACACTGACTCTGGCCGAGGCCGTCCAGTCCCGTATGGCGCGTGCGGAGACCTCCGCTGGCGAGACCGGCACATCCAAGGTGGGCGAACTCAACAAGGACAACATCAAAGTCCTCCCAGACAAGCGGATCAACGGCATCATCATCATGTCCAGCAAAGGCGATCTGAAGGTCATCAAAGGATTGATCAACAGCATGGATATCCAGCTTTCACAAGTGCTGATCGAGACGGTGGTGCTGGAAGTGTCGCTAGGAGACGATATTGAAGCGGGAATCGACTGGGTGAAAGAAGTCAATGGCAAGACCGGGACCAAAGGGTGGTTGGTGGGAGGCGCCGGCGATACCGCAGCCCATACTCCGCTCATCAACGTGGCGACCAACTTGATCCAGAGCGGGATCGCCTATTACACCAAGATCAACAAACTGGATTTGGATCTCGTGATCAAGGCGGCGGCAACGGATTCCAAGACCAAGGTCTTGGCCTCTCCTGTGATTCAGACCATGGATAACAAGGAAGCGACCATCAAGGCCACCGAACTGGTCTATTTGTTCAACGGAAAGAAGGCTGTTTCTGTTAACACCACCACCACGTATGAAGATGATTTTGTTCAGAAGGAAATCGGCATTACCGTGACCGTGACCCCCCGCATCAATGCCAAGGGCAATGTCATGATGACCGTCAAACAAATGTTTCAGGACAGAGGCGCCGATCAAAAAGTCAATACGAGCACGTATGCCACGACCACGACGCGCGAAATCAATGCCGATGTGATTGTGAACAGCGGCCAGACGATTATTCTGGGCGGATTGGTCAAGAAAAGCATCTCTACCGGCAAGTCGGGAATTCCGTTCCTGTGCGATATTCCCTACTTGGGCTGGATTTTTGGAAATCAATACAACCGCGAAAAGCGTTCGGAATTGCTGGTCTTCATGACGCCCCACGTCTTTGCCACTCAGGCCGAAGCTGCGGAAGAGGCGCGTCGCCGGCGTGAAGCACTCGGGCGCTCGGCTGACGGTCTGTGGACTCAGGGCTGGTCGGAAAGCCCGCTGGCTGAACCCGAGCCGGTCGAGGATGTGTTGCGCCGTGAGCGGACGCGGATCTCCCACGAGGAGGAAGTGAAGCGATCGGAAGCCGCGTTGCAGAAGTTGCGCGAGCGTGAAGCCAAGAAGAAGGTCGGCAAGGCGCCGAAGATGACTCCGGTCACAGCGGCTCCGGGCGATGAAGCGAAGTCAGCGTCGCCCCCTGCGGCCCCGGCCGTGGAGACGGCGGTGCCGATCGAGACGTTCCCGATCGAGCCGCTGATCGCGCCGGTCAGTCGTCCATGACCGGCCGACATGGTCAAAGAGACGATTGCAGAACCTCTGTGTTGTCGCAATGCCCAGCGGGGCATCATCTGGTAGTACCGGGTACGACATGCAGGATGTTTTTCGCAATGCCCCAACGGGGCATCATCTGGTAGCCCAGGGTTGCCGCAACGCGGCTACCCTGGGTTGAGGTAACGTGGCAATCGGCAACCCCATCGGGGTTGCGTCAGGAGGGATCAGTCATGCCCCAATCGCTATCATACGTCCTCGTCCACCTGGTGTTTTCAACCAAGAATCGCGCTCCGTTCCTGAAGGATGTCGGGGTGCGGACGGAATGCCATGCCTACCTCGGCGGGGTGTCCAAGAAACTGGAGTGTCCGCCGCACATCGTCGGGGGAACCGAAGATCATGTGCATCTTTTGTGCAGGCTTGGACGCACAGTCACTCAGGCCGAGTGGGTCAAGGAACTCAAGCGCGTGACCAGCGTGTGGGTCAAACAGCGAGATCCCGCGTTACTGGATTTTGCCTGGCAAAACGGATACGGCGTCTATTCGGTGAGCGCGTCGAATGCAGACAAGGTTCGCGCCTATATTTCCGGGCAGGAGGATCATCACCGGAAACGGACGTTTCAGGACGAGTATCGCGCGTTCTTGCGAAAACACGGGATGGAATGGGACGAACGGTACGTGTGGGATTGACGGGGGATGGCACAACCCCGTTGGGGTTGGTTGACGCATTCGACCCCACCCCCAGGGTAGCCGCGTTGCGGCAACCCTGGGCTATGAGATAAAATCCCTTTGGGATTTCGTGGAGATCGCTCCACGACCGCCACCAACCAATCCGATCCTGCCTACAGGCCCCACCCTCACGAGCGGTAATTCGGCGCTTCCTTGATGATCTTGACGTCGTGGGGGTGGGCCTCGCGGACGCCAGCGGTCGAGACGCGGTACATCTTGCCCGTGCGCTGGAGTTCCGGGAGTGTGCGGGCGCCGCAGTACCCCAGCGATGAGCGGAGTCCGCCGCAAAACTGCGTCATCACCTTCTTGACGCTTCCCAGATGTGGCACGATCCCCTCGATCCCCTGCGGCACGAGTTCCTCATCCTTGATGTTGTCCTGCCCGTAACGCTGGCGGCTACCCATGCCATCCTTCATGGCGGCGAGACTCCCCATGCCGCGGTAGATGACGTATTGGCGGCCTTCGTGAATGATCTTTTCTCCGGGACTTTCGTCGGTGCCCGCGAGGAGCGAGCCGAGCATCACGCAGTCGGCGCCAGCCACGAGGGCCTTGGGGACGTCGCCGGAGTGGCGAATGCCGCCGTCGGCGATGACGGGGATCGAACCTTCGAGCGCGGCCGCAGCCTCGTAGACGGCCGTGATCTGGGGAATGCCGACGCCGCAGACGACGCGGGTGGTGCAGATCGATCCGGGGCCGATGCCTATCTTGACGGCATGCGCGCCAGCGTCACGGATCGCCAGTGCGCCCTCGGGGGTGGCGC
>CAYHEL010000290.1:0-3492 GCA_964355415.1 uncultured Verrucomicrobiota bacterium
GCCCGTACCGCCAATGCGGCCCCCGGAGGCCAGGGAGACGGTCGATCCGAATTCCCCACCACCGGCGCCGGGATTCAACGCCGACATGATGGAACTCAAACTCGCGGCATCGAGAGCGGGAGTGTTGTCAGACGCCTGGGGGGTGACGACTTCGCTGATTTCGGGCGGTTGGTCCTTCTGGGCCTGCAGTTCCTCCGGCGGTTTTTCCGGCGGCGGCTGATCCTGCTTCTTGTCTTCCTTTTTCAGGTCATCCGAAAGCAGTTCAACGGTTTTGACATGGGGATTTTGGGGGCTCTTTGGCATGAGCAACCCTCCGAAAAACAGCACGCCGACAAGCGCCGAGATGCCGCCGATGTATCCGATCACGCGACCATACATACGACGCCTCCCTCTTCCTGTTCCGCGTTCCGGAGGTCGGCGATAGCGCCGCGGGCCGAGAGCGATATCATCATCGAACTGGCGGCCTCGTCGATTTCCTGCGTGGCGGTCTCAAGTTTCTGGTTCATGAGATTGAACGGAATCAGGCTGGTGATCGCAATGCCCAGGCCGAATGCGGTGGCCAGCAACGCTTCGGCGATTCCACCCGTGATGGCCCCGGGGGCGCCGAGTTCTCCGCCAATCAGGGAAAAGGACGCCATCATTCCCGTGACCGTGCCGAGCAGGCCGAGTAGCGGCGCCAGCGTAATCACGGTATCCAGCATGGGAATTCCCCGGCGATAGCGGTGCAGCTCCCGCTCCTTGGCATATTGAACGGCCCCTTCCATGCCACCGTTGCGCCGGGTCAGCGCGTACCCGAGAACGCGAACCACACAATCCCGGCTCCGGCGGCCGATGGCCTCGGCCTGATCGAGGTGTCCTTCGCGAAGGGCCCTCATGAAGGCGCGCTGCTCCGCCGTATTCCGCCGGAAACGCTCGAGCGTGAAGAACCCGGCCCGCTCCAGAACCGTCGCCAGGGAGAGCAGAGCGGCGCATAGAAGCGGCCACATGATCGGTCCCCCGCGGCGGAAGACCTGAAAGAGGTTGCCCCGTTCGACCAGATTCAGGATCGCGTCCACAGGCCCTCCCTGGTTCACGACGGAGTCGTCCTGTTCCTCGCCGGCCCACATGCGCGCAAGACGTTTGGCCCAGGGCTGTTTGGCCAGGGTGTCCAGCCAGCCGGATGAGGCTTCTGCGGCAGCGATCGCCGCCACTCCGGCCCCGTCACGTCGGACGTCAGGCCCTTCAGCCAGGACGGCAAGAGGCAGCCCCAGCGCCAGAACCAGCGCCAGTACCCTTCCTCTTTTCCTTGTTCCTTTCGCGTTCATGTCGTATTCCGTCTTGCCCTTGCAGCCCCGTCCCTCACCACGCGCCCGACACGGTCAGTGTATAGCGGGTCCCCTCCCGATAACTCCGCCGGGGAATCTCCTCCCCATCCGGAAGGCGGTAAACCTCACGAATTTCCTGATCGAGGAGATTCTGTGCGCCCACCGTGACGCCGAGGGTTTCCCCGAGCTTCTGTGTCAGGCTGACACTGACCGTACCCACCCGTTTTGAATAGATGTCAGGGATCGCGAAATCCGCCGCCGCCGCACCCGTCTTGAGCATGTCGCCGCGGATGTTGTAGAACCAATTCAAGGACGTTCCCCACTTCTTGATGTCGTAGCCAAGGTTGAAATTGAAAAGAAAGTCCGGCTGGCCCTCCATGTCACGGGTGGCCCCTTTCGATTCGCCGATATCGGTCATGTTGAAAAATCCGAACACGAAGCCCTTCGCAAACTGGTCAAACGGCGACACATACTGGTCGGAAGAATCCCGCTCTTCAGGATAGAGGCCGAAATTATTAAGCCGGTAGGCGAATTCATCAGGATACGTCACCAGCGACTTCATCCGCGTGTAGTTGGCGCCAATGTGCAGGTAGTCGAACGGCGCAGGCAGGAAATCGAGATCCTTCCGGGCCTCGTACTCCATGCCTGATACCTGTCCCTCTGGATAATTGTCGACCACGACGTAGGGATCGCCCTGGAAGTTGAAGGACACCTTTTCAATCGGATCGGTAATCTTCTTGTAGAACCAGCTCACGGCCCACACCTCACCCGGTTTCCTGAACCACTCCCATCGCACGTCGTTGTTTTCGACCCGCGAAATCCGCAAATTCGGATTCCCCACGAAATTCTCACCGTCAACGGGATCCACGGAGAGTACCGGGGCCAGTTCCCGGAGGGTGGGACGCGCAATGGTTTGCGACCAGTTAACCCGCAGGTTCATTCCCGGCGCCAGTTCGTAGACGAGGCCCATGGAGCGCAACCATTGCGAATCCTCGAGATGCATCTGGACTTGTTCCCGCGTGGCCGCCTTGAACGTATAGGCGCCGGTTTCCCGGCTCAGAACCGTGTAGGAGGCACCCCCGGGTTCGATGGCTTCATACGCGGAGACCGGATCAATGGAGATGTCGGTGACTTCGAGTCGCGCGCCACTCAGGGATTTGAGACGCGACGTCAGGGGGAAATCAAGCATCCAGTACCCTGCCGGCAGACTCTGATCGGCCTCATAGTTCACGTTGTTCGGGCCAGTTTGAGGGAGGATAAACCACCGCATTTCCTGATAATAGGGACCCGCGCCGATGTTATTCTCATCCGAGAAGGAGTCCGTCCACAAGGCGGAGGGATTGGCCGAGGTGGTCGTAAACGTGGCGCTCTTGACATCGTTATCGTACCAGGCCATCGCATTCGCATCGGAGATGTCGGCCGGTTTCTTCTGGCGCAACGGCGAGACCGTGACATACGTAAAGGCGGACTGGGTAAAAGACCGGTGAGTCATGTCTTCAAGCGCGCCCAACTTGAAGCGCCCGTCCGAGTCAAAGAATTTGAACGGAACTGTGAGGTTGATCCCCTTCTGAGTGTTGTCCTCCTCAATATTGCGCCAGATACGCGAGGCATTGTAGACGGCCTGCTGGCTTCCGGGCTGGGCAATAAAGAACTCCCACGAGTCCGGCCCCGGATGCCCCACGTCCTCCTTGAAGCGCCTCGTATCGGGATCATACTGCCTGACCATATTGTGCGCGCCGAACAATTCGATCTCGACGGAGTCGAATTTCCGCTTCCAGGTGAATTGCCTCGTATCCGTCGAGCGCTCCGTGTACTGGATGCCCTGGAGCCGGTCTGAAACGGAATTCTCAGGCATCTGCAGAGGAAACAGGGTCTCGGTCCGGATGGAGGCGCGATCCGTCGCGCTCTGTGTCCGGAGCCAGGTGAACCCGAAGGTTTGCTCGTCGCCCTGGGACAGCCCCACCGAGGCCAGCGTGCTGGTCTTGACTTCCTGGCTCCCCGTCTGGCGACGGTAGGCCTTGTCGTCCGCCAAGTTTATACCACCGAATTCGACCCGCGAGTAGGTTCTATCCAGCATGTCCTGAGCCGAATACTTGTTGCCATACGTAAACGCGGCAATGCCGCCGACGGCCCAGTCGCCGCCGACCTCCTTGCGGCTCCCCGTACTCAGGGAATAACCATAGTTGCC
>CAYHEL010000291.1:0-3480 GCA_964355415.1 uncultured Verrucomicrobiota bacterium
CCTGACAGCGAGTGGACTCCCGGTGTGATGTTCTGGATGGGGGAGTATGCCTTCAACCATGGCGCCTATGCCGATGCGGAAACCCAGTTCATCGCGTTGACGGAGCGGGCTCCCCGTGGTGCGCTTGCAGATCAGGCGCTGATTTGGGCGGGGCGTTCGGCGATGATGCAGAAGGAGTACCTGCGGGCCGTGGACATCTTCTCCCGCGTGGCCAAGGCCTATCCGTCCAGTTTGCGCCTGGATGAGGCTCGGTTTCTTCAGGGTGATTCCCTCTGCGAACTGGGGGAATTTTCGCGCGCCATTCTGGTGTTTGATGACCTGATTGCCAAGTATCCGGGAAGCGCCCTGGTCGGCGCGGCATGGGGAAGGCGGGGAGACTGCCACTTTACGCTGGGCGCCACCGACGTCAAGCGGTATGACGAGGCCGTGACCTCATACCGCTCCGTGGCGCGCAGTCCGGGCACCTCTTTCGATTTGGAACTCCAGGCGGAATATAAAATCGGACGATGCTTTGACAAACAGGGTCACCGGTTGGATGCCCTGGAACAGTATTACACCCGCGTCGTGATCCGATACCTGTCTGCCAAGGGGCCGGATTTGGCGGCGGCGGTCTGGTTCACCAAGGCCGCTTTTGCGGCGGCGGATATTCTGGAGTTGGAGAAGAATTGGAAACGCGCCGTCGCGGTTCTGGAGCGGGTTGTTGACGCCCGCATCCCGGCCACTGGCGATGCCCGGAAGCGTATTGAACAGATTCGAGCCGAGCATTGGCTCTGGTGAGGAGTGACCTATGTTTGATTTATTACGGCAGGGTGGACTGATTGCCTGGATTATCGCGGGGTGCGGCGGCTTTGCGTTACTGCTGTTCCTGGAGCGTCTGTTCCATCTGCACCGGGCGCGCATCAAGTCGGAGGACTTCATTGCCGGAATCTGCAACAATCTCGGGCGGGGGAATGTCAGCGAGGCTCTGGCCATCTGCGACGACACTCCGGGGCCGGTCGCCGTGATCGTGAGAGCCGCCATTTTGAATCGGCACGGAGACAAGGATTCGATTCTGGCGGCCATCGAAAACGCCGGACGAACTGAAATCTCGCGAATGGAACGGCGTCTTTCCATCCTGGCCACAGTGGCCCAGGTGGCCCCTATTTTCGGACTTCTGGGAACGGTGTTGGGCCTGATCAAGTCGCTTCAGGCCATGAAATTGGCGGCGCCCCTGGTTCAGCCTGTGGATGTGATGTCCGGACTCATGCAGGCGTTGGTCACGACGGCGGTCGGGCTGGCGGTGGCGGCGCCGTGCTATGTTGCCTTCAATTTTTTGGTTGGGAAGGTGGAGAAGATCGTCTTCGACATGGAGCGTTCCTCCTCGGATATCATTGCGTTCCTTTCGGGCGCTCCGATTGTGCGGGATGAACCGGAGACGGAGAAGGACGCATGATCAAACGCGAGACTCCCAAGACGATCAGATGGTCGGTTCATGGGTTCAGGCATTACCGTCCCGAGAACAAACTGAACAGTGGTTTGGTGTCCTCGGCGCCCTGGGTGAGTGTCGCCTTGCTGGTGGGCCTGTATTTGTACGGTCTGGCCCCGAATGTGCTTCAGCCGGGTTTGGTCATTCAATTGCCGGAGGCCCCCTTCACGGATGGGCGTCATTATGGGCATAATATTGCCGTTCTCTCCCTGCCCGTGGCCGGACGCCCGGGCCGGGATGAGATATTCTTCTTTGATGATCAGCGTTATCTTGGGCGCGAGGCGGCTGAAATGGACGGATTGCGATCCGCGCTCGCGACCGCCTTTGCGCAAAAGCCCAGCCTGCCGCTTGTCGTGGAGGCGGATCGGATGGTTCGCCATGAGACGATTGTGAAACTGTTTGACATGGCCGCGGATGCGGGTTTTCGTGAAGTCAACCTGGCAACACGTCCCTCGGAGAGGTGATAACGGTGTCCAATCCCTATGTCATACCCCTGTCATGGCGTAATCTTCTGCTGATTATTGGCAGTGGGCTGGCATTGTGGGTATTGCCCTGGCTTTCCTGGCCGGTAAGTCGGGTTTCGTCCGACCGGGAGGTCATGCGAAAACCGACGGTGTTTCGATATGTTCAAGGATCGAAGGGGCTTGACGGTTCCGCCTGGTCGCCGGTGTTGATGCCGTTACCCACCGTGGATGGGTTCAGCAAGAAGGCGGCCGTGACTGAAATGCCGGGCAAGAGTCCTGTGTCGGTTTTGAAACCCCGTGTTTCGGTTCCGCCGTACCTGGATCTAAAGGGCCCGGCGATACCCCCGGTGGTGATGCCGGCGATGGTCTCGCTGGGAGGCCGTGGACTGAATGCGGAGGGAGAGATTGTACCGGTGTTGCCGGTGACTCAGGCGGTGCGGCTGGAGGGTCTGCAAATGGAAGTCTCGGGGGCCTTGAAGGATCGGCAGTTTAACGCCCCGCAACTCAAACTCATCCCGCTCAGCGCGACCGAGTTTCCGTCGGTGGCGTTGACCGCGTATGTCGAGCTTGACCCGCGCGGGTTTGTACAGCATCTTTTACTGGAGCAGTCCAGCGGGGTGGCCGCTATCGATGCCATGGTGGTGCGATGTCTGAGGGCCGGTTCAGGGACGTTGGGCACCGGGCTCGCATCAGGACGCGCTAGAGTGTATTACTGGAAGCTGGGTGTATCGGAGAAAGACTAAAGATGGAAATCAAAATCGCAAAGTGGGCGCCGGACGCGGCAACGAATGCCGTTACCGCATTCCTGAAGCGGCCGGCCTTTGACACGGTGGCCGAACACGCCGCCCGAGAAGCCTTGGATAATATCCGCCTTAATGGGGATGCCGCCGTCTTGAAGTGTATCAAGGAGTTTGACGGAGTGGTCCTGAAGGTGACCGATCTCCGGGTGACCGTGTCTGAATTGGCCGAGGCGCGCGATCTCGTGGATCCGCAGTTTAGGATTGCGGCAAGGGAGACGTACAAGCGGGTCACCGCGTTTTCCCGCGCAGGCATGAAGAAAGATTGGAAGATCTTCAGCCCCAAGGGAGGCGAGTTGGGGGAACAGTTTGTGCCCTTTGACCGGGTGGGGGTCTATATCCCCGGGGGGCAGGCCCCGCTGGTCTCCACCGTGTTCATGACCGTGACCCTCGCCAAGGTGGCTGGCGTGCAGGAAATTGTGGTCTGTACGCCATCAGACAGCAAGGGAAAGGTGAATCCCTACATCCTCTTTGCCCTTGAGATGGCAGGCGCGACGGAAATTTACCGGGTGGGCGGGATCCAGGCCATCGGAATGATGGCCTATGGCACGAAGTCGGTCAGGAAAGTTCAGAAGATCGTGGGTCCTGGCGGGGCGTACGTCACGGCGGCCAAGAAACTCGTCTATGGCGACGTTGCGCTGGATCTGGTGGCCGGGCCGAGCGAGATTGCCATTCTGGCGGACGAAACGGCGTCGGCGGAGTGCGTGGCGGCCGATATGCTCTCCCAGGCCGAGCACGGCACGGGATTGGAAAA
>CAYHEL010000292.1:0-3475 GCA_964355415.1 uncultured Verrucomicrobiota bacterium
GCCAACCCCGAACATGCCGTCGCTTACGTCCGTCAGCATGCTCAGGAAATCGATCCCTCCATTCAGGCGCGGCATATCGATATGTTCGTGAATGATTTCTCGCTTGATCTTGGTAAAAGCGGGCATGCCGCCGTGACGAAACTGGAAGAGATGGCCCGCGAGGCCGGGGTGATTCCATGATCGCTTTGATCCTGGCCACGCTGGCTGAAGCCGAACCCTTTCTGGCCCTTCTCGAAGCCGAGAAACGTCTCGAGAAGCCCTTTCAAACCTACGGGTTTCCCCCGCTCAACAACCGGCCGGGCGGCCTGGTGATCATCAGCGGCATGGGCCCTGACGCGGCGGCAGAGGCGGCGGAGTATGCCGTGACGGCCCGTGGCGTCAGGATTCTGGTGAATCCGGGAATCTGCGGAGCGCTGTCGGATACCCTGATCCCGGGAACCTTTCTCTGGGTCACCACCGCAATCGATGGCGATGTCCTTCTTCAAGGCGCCACGGTAACCGCCCCGCCTTTGGTTCTCCATGCCGAATGGCCGCATTTCAGTCCGGCGCGACTTGCCACCGTCAGCAAACCCGTATTTGGCGGACCGCCGCGGATCACACTGGCCGCCCATGCCGATATCGTGGACATGGAAGGCTATGCCGTCGCCCGGGTGGCGGCTCGGCATGGTGTTGCCTGCCATCTCCTGAAGGGAGTCAGCGACGACGCCACCGATGCCGGTCGTGGTGATCTTTTCCGGCATCTCACCGAGGTGTCAGCGGGGCTGGCACACCATGTCGTCGCCGGTCTCGATCGCCTTGGGAATAAACAACCCAGTCTTGCCGCAAAGATGGCGAATTTCGTCAAGGTAGAACATACTCTGTTCAGTCTGCCTCTCCTTTTCTCAGGGGCCTGGATCGGCGCCGGGAATCACTGGCCGGGCCTGAAACCGCTATTCCTGATTGCCCTGGCCGGATTCGGGGCTCGCACGTTGGGCATGGCCATGAACCGGATCCTTGACCGGCGTCTTGATCTGATGAATCCCCGCACAATCGGGCGCGACCTGCCCAGCGGTGGCCTCACTTTGGCGCATGGCTGGATGGTGGCCGCCATCGGACTGGGACTTTATCTGCTTGCCTGCGCGATGCTGGGCCCGGTCTGCCTGAAACTCTCGCCGATCCCCGCCCTTGTTTTAATTTCCTATTCTCTGCTGAAACGATTCACCTCTCTTTGCCACTTCGGGATTGGGCTTTCCCTGGCGCTTGGCCCGCTCGGAGCCTACGTCGCCATCACCGGAGGAACGAACGTCACTCCCGCGATTCTCCTTCTCTCCCTCTTTACCTTCTGCTGGATCAGCGGATCGGATATCATGTATGCTTTGCAGGATATCAAGGCGGATCGGGAAACCGGAGTCCACAGTCTGCCCGCCTCGTTCGGCCCAGTTGCCGCCCGGTGGATGGCGGCGGGCGTGCACCTGGTGGCGGCGATGGCGGCCGTTCAACTGTGGCGGGTCACAGGCGGGGGACTGACGGCGGGTTCGGGCTTGATCGTCACGTTACTCGCTCTGGGTTTGATCTATGACGAGAGATTACCATTGGCGTTCCGCTTTTTCCCGATCTCGGCGATCGCGAGTCTGGCGGGCGCCATGATCCCGATGCTTGGAGGATTTCGATGAACCTGATATTGGCTGTCAACGGCGCCACCGGGGTCTATGCGGCGGAGCGGTTTCTGAAAAAGTCGCCCTGGCCGGTTGCGTTGGTTGCCAGCGAATGGGGCAAGACGGTGGCCCAACGCGAGTGCGGGGAGTTTTCACGCCTGGCTGGGCTCGCCGCAAAGGTCTATGATGATTCGGATTTGGCGGCGGCCATTTCCTCGGGTTCCGTGCCCACTTCAGGCATGGTGATTCTGCCCTGTTCGTCCAACACGATGGCCAAGATTGCCCATGGGGTATCCGACACACTCATCACGAGAGCGGCGCACTGTCATCTGAAGGAACGCCGCAGGCTCGTGCTTTGTGTCCGCGAAACACCCTGGAGTCTGATTGACCTGCACAACGCCGCCGCCGTGTCTTCGGCGGGAGGCATCGTGATGCCTCTCTCTCCGCCTTTCTATCAGATTGCCGGGAAAGACCCTGAAACCGTGACCATGACCGATTTAATGGATCTGTTTGTTGATCGGGTGCTGGCTGTTCTGGGGCATCCGGCGGCAACCAACTGGGAGAGCATCCTGTGATCGCCACCGATTTGCGGCAGTTCCTCAATCAACTGGAGGCGGCGGGTGACCTCGCCCGGGTTCCCGTCGAGGTTGATCCCGACCAGGATATTACGATCATCCAGCATAAACTGCTGGCGCAGGAAGGCCCGGCCGTATTGTTTGAACAGGTCAAGGGTTCTCCTTACCGATTGGTGTCCAACCTCTATGGCACCCGGGAACGAGTCGAAATGGCGTTTGGCCGTCCCCCTTCTGCAATCGGGGAAGAACTCCTTCACGTCGCAGAGCGACTCATGCCCCCCACCCTTTCGGCCGCGTGGGCTGAACGCGGAGCGCTCTGGCGCCTGGCCCGAGTTCGAATGAAAAATGTCACGACGGGATCCATTCTGGAGACCTGCCTCGCGCCGCCGCGGCTCGATTTGCTTCCCTGCCTGAAGTGCTGGCCACTGGATGGCGGCGCCTTCTTTACCCTCCCTCTTGTGCATACGATCGACCCGCGCACCGGGACGGGCAATCTGGGGATCTACCGGATGCAGCGGTTTGACGCCACGAGCACGGGCATGCACTGGCAGATCGAGAAAGGCGGCGGATTCCATTTCAAGAAAGCCTGCGAGCAGGGGACATCGTTGCCAATCAGCGTCATCCTGGGAGGGGCGCCGGCCCTGACCCTGTCCGCCATCGCCCCGCTTCCCGAAGGACTCGATGAACGCCTGCTGGCCTCCCTGATCCTGGGGCAACCACTCAAGGTGATTCAACGGAGCGAAACCGGCCATCGCATTCCGGCGGAGGCTGAATTCGTTCTCGAAGGAAGTGTGTCGGCCGGCGACCTGCGCCAGGAGGGCCCATTCGGAGACCATCTTGGACATTACTCCCACAGTGCGCCTTTTCCCGTTTTTCGTGTGGCGCGCATGTTGGCGCGGCGCGATGCCATTTACCCCGCCACCGTCGTTGGAAAACCGCCCCAGGAGGATTATTTCATCGGCGTTGCCCTTCAAGAGATGCTCCTGCCTTTGATCAAACTCATGAAGCCGGCAATCAGCGGACTCTGGGCCTACCCGGAGACCGGATTTCACCCGCTCTCGGTTGTGGCGGTCAAGGAACGCTACGGACGGGAAGGACTCAAACACGCCCTGGGACTCCTGGGGGAAGGGCAGATGTCGCTGACCAAGATCATGATCGTGGTCAGCCACGATGTGGACGTGAGAAATTTCAAGCAAGTCAGCCGGGCGGTGTGGCATCACCTTGACGCGACGGAAGGCCTGCATATTCTGGCGCCCTCGGCGCAGG
>CAYHEL010000293.1:0-3462 GCA_964355415.1 uncultured Verrucomicrobiota bacterium
CCCGCTTGAGATCCCCCACCCCGTTGGCAAGTTCCTGCATCTCCCCCAGTCCTTTTTGAACCAATTCCAGCCGTTCACTGACAAGACGGAACGACTCACCCAGGCGCCGTTCAAGTGTCCCCTGGAGTTTTTCGTCAACCGTCTGGCGCATCTGGTCAAGTTTGCGGCTGTTCTCCTCCTGAATCTGTTGCAACCCGCCGGAGACGCTCAGGCGCAACTGCTCAATTTTTTGTTCATTGGATAGGGTCAGGAGTCCGATCTGGCGCGTCATCTCGGTGCGGTTTCGCTCCATCTCCTCCCTCAACAATCGCTCATTGCGTTCCAAGGCCTTTTCCAAGGCGTCCAGCCGGGCCTGAAGCGCCACGCTGTCGCCTGAGTTCTTCCCCGATCCCAAATACCAGCAGATCGCCAAGGCCGCGCCGATGATACTCACGATGATGAAGACCGAATCCATGTGCGGAAGGGTATCCGATCAGCCCGCCCAGATCAACCCGTTTGAGTTTTCATCCGATAAGTCAGACTTGCGTCCCGCCGACAACCGTATAGACTGCTTTGCGTATGAGCCTGAAAGTGATGTCAAAGTTTCCCGGCGGTAACGGCGCCGATATCGAGATTCTCACGGGCGGGCCCGTTCCGGAAGTCCGCTTCGCCTCCGACCCGCATGGAGGCACAGAAGCCATGTGGTTTTATCTCCGCCTTGAGGAAACCGCGCCAGACCCGGCAACCCAAACCAAAGTGCGGCTTACCTGGGCCTATTTCGACACGATCCCGGGCGCAACGGAGTTGCCGTCTTGTCTTCCCGTCTGTCTCGTTGCCGGCCAGTCGTGGACACGTCTCAAACAGGGCGAAGAGACGCGAACCCCCGACGGACGCCGACAACTCTCCTGGTCTATTCCACACCCCGCCCCGTTCGTGGAGATAGCTTTTTGCTTCCCATATGGCCCCCCCGACATGGATGCCGTCCTGGATCGCTCCAAGGACTATTGGCAGGCGGCCCCCATCGGCCTGAGCCAGGCCGGTCGCCGCATTATTCGCCTGCATAACGCCGTTGGCGTGCCGGGAGGAACGCAGCCGGGCATCTATATTGTGGCCCGTCAGCATGCGGGGGAGACGCCCGGATCATGGGTCCTTGATGGTTTTCTCCGGCATTGGGCCCAGATTCGCAAGGGCGCGTATGTCATCTGGACTGTTCCGTTGGTTGACATCGATGGCGTGATGCTGGGTCATTACGGAAACGGCGCATATCCCCATGACCTCAACCGGGCCTGGGGGAAACCCGCCATGCGCCACGAGGCATGGGTGATCCGACACGATGTGGAGCGATGGAAGGCCCGTTGTCGTCCCATACTGGCGCTTGACCTGCACGCACCCGGTGCCTGTGGGCGGGACGGTGTTTACGCATACGTCGCCAAGGATCAAAGCGGAGCCATCGCCGCGGAAGAGACAAAGTGGTGCAACGTGCTCCAGCATGAATTGCAGTCGGAATTTGCCGCGCCGGAGTTTAGACGTGTCGCGTCCTCTCCCTCAAATCCGGAAACGCCCGACTTTGCCACAACCATGCGAACCGAAATGGGCGTTCCAGCGCTCACTCTTGAGATTCCGTATTCCCATGTGGCAACCACGGTTCTGACACAAAAAAGCTATCGCGAAATCGGCCGCCGCCTGGCGCTCGCCATCCTGCGTCGGCACGGGTAGTTGGATTACCGAAGTTCAAAGCGCCAATCCTTGATCACGTTCATAAGCAAGGAATGACGCCGGAGTGCCACAGGGGTTCCGGGCGCCCAACCTGTCTGACCTGACGTATTGCTTCACCGACCTTGTCGGCATGATTGTCATTTTGAATTGCCTCAGTTTCATGATATCTTTTCAGTGTGAATGTTAAGCGGCTTCATCTGTGTTTATGTTCAGGAATCGGAGCAGGCTTGTTGCTGATTCCAGAGGGAAACGGGATTGCGCATGGGGCAGCTCCAAACCCTATCCCCCGTTATTTCGCCGGCGTTCGAGTGGCCCCGCATGAATCGGAACAATCCCTTATCAATCAGATGAAAGGGAAACCGCCCACCCGTATCGCTGACACGTTACCGCCTGTTGTCCGGAACACCCACTACCTCCCCAAAGTCCGTAGTCAATCCCTGCAGAACTGCGGGGCCTTTGGTCCCAGCTACTATTATAAAACCTACCAGGAAGCCCGCGAGCACGGCTGGGCACACCCCGACCCGGATGTGGATCCAGAGCACGTCATGAGCCCCGGATTTACCTACCCCCTCAGCAATGGCGGCGTGGACAATGGTGCGAACATCGCTTATGTGCTGTCCTTAATCTGCCGGTACGGAACCACGACCTGGAAAGACATGCCCGAGAGTTCCAACTTCTTCGATTACCCGAGCGAGGCCCAATTCCGCGCCGCCATGCGCTACCGCGGCCAACAAGCTTCCAGCATTGATGTCAGCACTGAAACCGGTATCCAAGCCTTGAAAACCCATCTCGCCTCAGGCGACCTGGCGGCCGCGACGATCTATGCCTACTACGACTCTATCTGGTCTTATGCTGAATCCGGCATCAACAACGATGTCATCTGCCAGCGGGGATCCAGCCCCTTGTGGTATCATGCACTGACCATCATCGGTTATGATGACACCCGGACCTATACGGACGATGCCGGCGCCAAAACCGGCGCCTTTTACGCCGTCAACTCCTGGGGAACCGGGTGGGGCGTCACCGATCCTGATGCGGGCACCGGGGGCTTCTGCTGGATCGGTTATGATTACCTGCGGTGCCGGGCAGGACACCCCTCCGCAGGCGACAACAGTCCCGCCATCATTGACATCATGACAGACCGGATCGGTTACCAGCCTACTGAAATGGTTTACCTGAACTTGTCCCACCCCGTGCCCTCCTATTTAAACGTCAGCATCAAACCGGGCCTGCTCTCTGACACGAATCAACCCTGGCTGGAGGTTTTCCCCGGCGCCAGCCTTGGCCTGAAATTTGATGGCAAGGTCGTCGCCGACATCAGCGACTTCGCCAGCACCAACAGCTGGATCTACTGGCTCAAATTCATCGATGGCCAGGATCCCGGCCATCCCTCCGGCTTCGTCCGTGAATTCAAGGTGGAACTCAACCACTCCAACAGTATCTACCAGACCGAAACCGAAATGCCGCTTTCCATCACCAACTTTGGCGACACTCTAATCTCTGCCGGCCTCTTCCGCCCAATGCAGGAGACCTTCTGGACAAACGGCCTTGAAAATGCCTCGGCCTCCTGGTCCGATTTTGATGCCGATGGCGATCCCGATGTGGCTGTCTGCGGCTGGCGCCCGGATCTGACCAACTATCTCTCCGCCGTCTACCGCAATGATGGTGGATACTTCATGCCCCTGACAAACGGGCTCCCCCAGTTGGGTTTGGGCGCCGTGGCCTGGGTGGACTTCAACCGGGACGGCATTCCGGATCTGGCCCTGG
>CAYHEL010000294.1:0-3451 GCA_964355415.1 uncultured Verrucomicrobiota bacterium
TTCTTGCGATCTGGCGTCACCTCATACTGGGGTTTAAAGTCATGTTCCAAATCCACTCCGAGACTGCGGATAGGAAGATCCCGAATATGCCCCATGGAGGCCTTCACAATATACCCGCCGCCCAGGATCTTGTTGATGGTCTTGGCCTTGGCGGGAGACTCGACGATAACCAATTTCTTGCCCATGTTTATTCTTCCTTATGATGTCCGCAAGCCGACACGCTGGCCGGGCAACATTTTTACCACTCGTTTCATTTCAAGACCCAGCAACAAGGCGCTAATTTCAGAGGGTTTTCGACCGGATCGGCGCACCAGACCATCCAAGTCCATCTCGCCATCCTCGGTGATCAACGCCACCAGGGCCGTCTCCGCGTCTGTCAACGGCACACGTTGAGCCGCCACGCCGGGCGTCCGGGCGGGCGTCGGAATCAGACACCCCAGTTCATTCAGGATATCCTCCACGCTTGCAACCAGGCAGGCTCCGTCCTTGATCAGTTTGTGCGGGCCGCGCGATCCGAAGGTGTCGATGCGCCCGGGAACAGCAAACACGGTGCGCCCCTGCTCCATCGCCTGTCTGGCCGTAATCATGGCGCCGCTGGCGACATCACATTCCACGACGGTCACCCCGGCGGAGATCCCGCTGACGATCCTGTTCCGGACGGGAAACGTGGTTTTATCGGGCTGACGCCCCATCGGATATTCCGTGATGACAGCGCCCTGGGTCGTGATCTGTTTGGCGAGCGCGGCATTTTCAGGCGGGAACAGGCAATCCAGTCCGCCCCCCAGAACCGCCAGCGTCCGCCCCTTGGCTTTCAAGGCGCCACGGTGTGCCGCCGTATCAATCCCGCGGGCCAATCCACTGAGAACCGTGACCCCGCTTTCAGCCAGTTGGTACCCGAGCCGTTCGGCTGTTTCCATTCCGTAATGCGAGGTGCGACGCGACCCGACAATCGCCACGCCATGCTCGTCACGGGATTGAATCGTCCCCTGCACATAGAGCGCCAGAGGCGGATCATAGATCTGAAGGAGTCGCTTGGGATAATCAGGATCAACAGGCGTCACCAGCCGGGCGTTCATCGCGGCGGCGGCGGTCTCTTCCTTGGCGGAATCCAGTTTGTCCCGTTGATCCAGAATCCGGGCAACCATGTCACGATTGACTCCCTCAACACGGCGGAGGGATGGCTCGTCCGCTTGAAAAATACATTCTACGGATCCAAGCGCGGCCGCCAGAGCACGAACCGTCACCGGCCCCACTCCCTGCATCATGTTCAACGTGATATACGCTTGCCTTGACTCCACAGTGTCCTCCAGCCCGTCGATATGAACTGTAAAAAATGAGCCGGATAAATACCACATCGGTGACGCAAGCGCAATCAGAACAAACCTGGATACCTTCTCGTTAGCAGTGGGTGCGGAGGCGTCGAGGATAGTCTGGACAGCGCCCCCCCACTTCTGGCACGTTAGCACCATGAATATGAAAAAATCAAATCGCCTCCTTTGTACCGGCCTTTTGGCCCTTTCTTTGCTTTCTTCGGGCAATTCCGCTCCCGTCGTGGGTTTTTGGGGTGATGGCACCGGCCTCTATCCCCAATCCAATCCGCCAACGGTGTGGGATGGCGAGACGGGTCTGAATATTTTATGGCACACGCCCAGCCCCACGTTTGGTTACGGCGCGCCAACGGTCATTCAGGATCGGGTCGCCTATCTTACTGAGGTTGATGCCGAGCACCCCTTCCCCCTGCTGGTCGGTCTCGATCTGGCGACTGGCGCCGAATGTTGGCGCACCGTCATCAATCCGCTGTCCATCGCGATTCCCGATGAGGCGAAACGCAAGGAAATCGAAGATCAGTGGAAGGCAACCATCCGCTGGCGCGCTGATTTCAACCTCCTGCTACGCGACTGGAAAGCAGCCCAAGCCGACGGGAAAGGCGCCCTGGCTCAACGCATGAGCGCACTTGGACTGAAACCTGAAGGCGACATGAAGGGCAAAGGGTATCCTGCTCTAACCGATGCCGTGAATCCAACCCTCTTGGGCGCTCCGTGGACCAAACCATGGGATGCCCTGGGTAAAGTTGGACTGGTCGGCGATACTTGGCGCTTTCACTGTTATGGTATTCCTGGCGGCGGCTGGTACTTCGGCGAGGCCTTTGCCACCCCCATCAGCGATGGCAAGCGGATCTATATCCAACTCGCCTGGGGAACCTGGGCGGCCTTTGACCGTGATGGCAAACAACTGTGGATGCAGCACCTGCCGTCATTGGGGGGTGGGGATTATTGTCAGGCCGGTCGTTCTCCGCTGATTTGGAAAGATCGTCTGATCGCTGACCTGGGCGACTGGGTTCGCGCCTTTGACACCGCGACAGGAAAACAGATCTGGGCGGTGAATCGCAAGGAAAAGAAAATCAGTCAGCATGAAATGGAATCGCCCGTCGTGGTTACAGTCGCCGGGAAGGATTACCTCTTTTGTAATAGTTATCCTCCCATCACCATTCGTCTGGAAGACGGCGTGGTTTGTCCCATCGCTGGAATCAAAAGTCCCGGCATTATCGCCAGAGGAAATCCCGACCAGCGTGACATGCTCTTTATGTCCGGCGGCGGTGAGCACGGGGGCTGGGAAAACAAAGGGAATGCCGACATCAAACCACCTGCCGCAGTTCGTTTGTCGCCAGGTGAAGGAGATGGGTTGAAGGCAGAAATCCTCTGGCACGGCGTCAATGGTGCGATGTATGGTTCCCAACTCACACCGATGATCTGTTTCAAGAATCGATTATATTTTGGGGACCTCATTCTTGATGCCTTGACCGGGAAGGTTCTGAGTGGTCGGCCAAGAGGACGCAACACTCCAGACCAAGCAGTTCCCGGTTCATCTTTGACGCTGGCCATTGCCGGTGGACGCATCTATGGCCAGGGATATTCCGAACACGGTTCAGAAAAACGCAAAGACGACCTGGGCGCCCTGGTGGAATCCGAAGTTTATGACCTGGACGGTCATAGACTGGCGGTCAACCACCTGCGCGGACTTCCTGGCCAGGAAGCCATGCGTATTCGCAACAACATTCCCAACTGGTTCAACTATCCCAACAATTTCACCATCATCGGCGACCGCATTCTAACCCGCTCTTGCAACGAAATCATCTGCATCGGCAACACCTCCAAGGCCTTTGACGAAGCAGAACGCAGCAAAATCGCACCGAAACTTGTCGGGCAAGTTGGACTTGATGTGATCCTTTCCCACCTGGACTCGCCTGATCGTTCTGTTCGTTTGGCGGCCATTCAATCCCTGGGAATCCTTGGAAATGCGGCCGCATCGGCCTGTCCCAAACTCCTGGCGATGATGCAATCTGATCAAGCGGTAAAAGCAGAGACCGGCTTTCTTGCCCTCTGCGCCTTGGGCCCAGATGCGAAATCAGTCGTCCCAGACCTTGTGAAACTCAGCATTGGCACCGTTCCAG
>CAYHEL010000295.1:0-3449 GCA_964355415.1 uncultured Verrucomicrobiota bacterium
AGCTTGAAGTTCGCGATCGTCTTGCGCGACTTCGTAATCACGGCCTTCTGGCCCCCCGACAGGTTTCCCAGAATCAATGATCCTTTGCCCCGGTTCGTCACCATGGCAAACGGCCCATACGCACCCATGACATACCCGCCATCCCCATCCACATAGACCGTCCCCTCGTTCTTCCCCCTGAACTGCGATCCCGGCCCCCCGATGTACACCATTCCCAGGTTATCCCCGGCAAACTGGTACGAGTTCCCATTCGTCGCGATCGTCCCCGTGTTATTCCCACTGATTGGCTGGTAGGTCGTGTACGTCTGCAACACAAACCCCGGCTGCGAAGGATTCAACCACCCAGCCGAACACCCACTGACCATCCCCATCACCACCAAAACACTCACCACCATCACTTTTCTCATTGTCACATTCTCCTTCCACAATTTATGTGGCACCGATCTGTGATCGGTTCTTCTCATGACTGTCTACGGTCTATGGTCTGTAGCCCATGGTCTCCCATACGACGGCCTTCCCGCCTCCACTACCACAACCCCAACCGGCCGCATCTTCCCCGTCTGCACCATCCGCAGCCAGATGTTCGCCTGCACAAAGAGACTGTAGACCTCCGGTGCAAACTGCACCCCCATCTCCATTCCCAGGTTGAACGTCACGAGATTCAACGCATGACGCCACCCAGTCGACGGCACTGCCGTCTCGGTGGAGGGATCCTCATACCAGGGGTAGACCGCAACCGCCTCCCGGAAGGTCCGCACCGTCTCCGTCACGATCTCCGACAAACGGTCGGCCTTGCCAGGATTGCCCTCCACCCAACTCCGGTACAGGTTCCCCATGTCCGTGGGCATCGCGTTCAACACCGCATCCACCGAGAACTCTGTCCAAGCACTCATTGCCCATAACCAAAAGAAAAGGCGGAGATCCGGCCACCCGTATCCCCGCCCTCCCATTTCCAACTCATCCCCCCCGTGGGAGGGGCGCTATGCGCCGCGACTCTTCTCTTTCCCCAGTCCGTAGTCTCGTTGCCGCACCTTACGCCGCGGCAACGTTCAACCGCACACACGCCGCCGAATTCGTTACCTGGACATCCTCCGACCAGTCGAACTTCGCCACCTCCACACGCCCGTCATCCCGCATGTACGATCCCGGCACCATGAACTTGTTCATCAACCGGAACGTCTTCATGAAACTCGGGTCCCGCCGCGACGGTGCACTCTTTCGCGCAAACACCACCACCGCTGTATCCAGGAGGAAACTGATACTCTCCGCCTTCCCCTCCGGATTGGCGTCATAGATCATGTAGGAGGTTCGCACATCCGGGGTCCCGATAAACATCTGCCCGGCCGATTGCTCCGTCGGCACCGCCAACCCAAGTCCGGCCTTGCCGCCACCATTCCCCACCACAAACCGGCCCCGGACCTTGTCCTGGTTCTTGAATACCTTCCACGCCGTCGCGCCGAACAACACCCCCACGCCCATCAACGACCCATACTTTGCCGCCTTGATGACCGACAGGATGGCATCATCCACATCCGAAATCGGGTCCGCCGCCGCGTTCCAAGTCTTGGCCGTACCCGCGCCGACCGCAGTCAACGCCGCATCAATCACGGCCTTCTCATGCGACAATGCCGCCACTTCCGCCACCGCCGTCGCCCCCTCACGGAGCATATTCTCCAGTCCTTCCGACTCCAACTGCTCCAGATTATCGACCGGATAATCCAAGGCATGCGGCTCGCAGTTAAAGGTGGCATCAGTCACCTCGAACCGCAGTTCAGAAGCCCGCCCGCCCAAGGTCCGCAGGGTGTCAGGGATATGGAACCGGTGTTTCTCGGTATACTTCTTGAACCGACCCACACTCGTCGCCACTTCGATCGTCGGTGCCAGAAAATCCGCCACCGGCATAATCGCACTCTGCGCCGCGCCCTGGGCAAACTCCCGCAGGGTAGGGGACGCACTAATATCACTCAATCGACTCATAACTATTCTCCCTCTTTCTCTTTGTAGCCGCGCCGGTTACGGCGTGGTCTTGTTTCCGGTCTGAAGTCTGTGGTCTGTAGTCTCGCCCCGCCCCTTACGGCGCCTGCGCGATCTTCACCCACGAATTCGTCCCCGCCGTTGTGGCGATCCAGACCGCATTCGTGCCGCTAACCTTGCCCGAGAGCAACGCCCCGGCCTTACTCGCCGTGTAGAGGGTCGCAGTCGTGGTCGCATTCGTGTCCACCTGCACCCGCCACCCCTCACGACTCACCGTGTCCGGATCAATCGCCCTGGCCACACCAGTGAAAACTGCCAACACCACCACCAAACAGACAATCAACTTCCTCATATTCTCTTTCCTCTCTTCAAACCTGAACCCCGAACCCTGAACCCTGTCGCCCCCCCTACGCTGAAACGGTGATATTCCCGATCAAGGCCGGACGGATCAGCACCAACTGACCATCCACGCCAACCTGTTCGGCGATCCCAAGACCGCGATACGTTCCCGCCGTCGCCGGCAATACCCGGACCTTGCCCTTGTCCGCAGCGGTCGCCACATCCGACAACACCAACACATCCCCCGGATTACAGGTGCCTTTCAGCGTCACCCGCACCGTCCGCCCGACCTCAATCGGTCGCACCGAAACCAGTGCCGCATCTGCGGCGCCTTCCAACACCACAAAGATCGCGTAATCACTGTTCACCGCCGGCAACATGACTTCCGGCACCCCGGCATCATGCGTCAACTTCGCCAGCCGTCCCTCCATCCCAACCAGACTCTCACCCGCCAAAACCCGAAAATCACCAACTCTCGTATTGCTCTGACTCATACTCTCTTCCTCCTATTCTGACTTCTGTAGGAGGGGCGCTACGCGCCGCGACTCCCCAACTTCGTGTCCTTCGTGAACTTCGTGGTAAAACTCCCCGCCTTTTTCTTTCTGACTCAGGTCTCAGGTTTCATCCCTCATCCCTGACACATCTCCCTCTCCGCCCGTCTGAACGCCACGCCAAACGCCAATCCTTCTGCCTTGGCAATCTCATGCGCCCGGTTGCGGATCTTGACTGCCTTACTATCCGTCTCTCCGGCTGGCGTGCTGACCCCCGGAATCACCGGCCGCGTCGTCGCCCGGTTATGCAACGGCTTCCGCGTCCCACTTTGTCCGCCTTTATCTTTCCCGTCCCCCGCTGACTCAGGTTTCAGGTTTCCGCCTTCATCCCTCACTCGGGCGAGATCATCGAGCGCAGCAAGCGCCCCTGCCCGATTCGCCATCAACTGCTCCGTCCAAAACGACTTCGTCTTCTCCGTCACCACCCCGGCAAACTCATCCAGATGTCGATTCACCAACTCACCCTCGACACTCTTCACTGTCGCCTTCAGGGCATCCCGTTCAGTCTCCACGGTTCGCAGCGAATTCTGAAGGTCCGTCACGACCGTGATGGCCGGCAACCCCTGCATCTTCTCCAGAATCACG
>CAYHEL010000296.1:0-3445 GCA_964355415.1 uncultured Verrucomicrobiota bacterium
ATCATGATGGACACTGTCGAAGCTTATGACACTGCCGCCGCCGAACTGGTCGCGGAACTCCAGGATCGGTGCCATGTCGTGCTGGATCAGTTCGGCAAGGAATCGCTCAAGCCCGGTTTTTTCGGCGGCATGGCATTGGACCAGTTGGAGGCGCTGCTGGTGCAACTGATGGGCGAAGCCGAAGGCAAGCGCTTCGTGTCCGCCCTGACGATGGCGCTCGAGGGCGATATTACATTCGAGCAGGATGTGCTCCTCTACTGGGTCGCCAAGGGCCAGGCCCCGATGGCCGACTTTATCGAGAAGTTCGGACACCGCACCGCCAACGAGATGGAGTGGATGGAACCGCGCTGGCGCGAAGATGCTTCCTATCTCAACCTCATCGTCAAGCAACTTCAGGGCGGCGCCGGGCACGCGTTGGGCGACCTGCACGCCCGCAACGTCCAGAAGCGCCAGGCGGCCGAGGCCGAACTGCCGGCGGCGCTCGCCCAGGCGGGCGGCAGTTCGCTGCGCGAGGAGATCGCCGACCACCTCGCCGACACGCGCGCGCTGCTGCCGTACCGCGAGACGGGCAAGTACTACCTGATGATGGGCTACGAACTCATCCGCGCCAACCTCGTCGCGCTCGGACAATGCCTGGGCATCGGCAGTAACGTGTTTTTTCTGCGCTGGAAGGAACTGCCCGACGCCGCGGCCCACCTTGACAAGATCGAACGCCGCAAGATTCGCTGGAAGTCGTCGCAGCGCCTGGATCTGCCGGATGTGGTCGATTCCGACCGCCTCGCCCACCTGGGCGAAGTCGAACCCCTCGCGGCCTCCAGCGAACTGAAAGGCGATGCCGTGGCCGCCGGCGTGGCCACCGGCAAGGCCGCCATCGTGTTCGACCCGCGCGAAGCCGGCGACCTCGGAGCCGACTACATTCTCGTCTGCCCCAGCACCGACCCCGGCTGGACGCCGCTGTTCATCAATGCCCGGGGCCTGGTGGTCGAACGCGGCGGCATCCTCAGTCACGGCGCCATCGTGGCCCGCGACTTCGGCATCCCGGCGGTTGTCTGTCCGAATGCAACGCGCATGATCAAACCCGGCCAGACCGTCCGCGTGGACGGTAATCACGGCCTTATCCAACTGGTGAATCCGCCATGATCATCCTCGATTTTATCTTCGGCTGGCTACTGCGGCTCCCGTCCGATGTCACGCTCATCGTCATTGCGCTGATGACCAGCGGCATTCTGACCCTGGTGCGGAAGTGGACCACCAACCAGGACGTGCTGGGCCGCGCCGCGGCCGACGACGAACGCCTCGCCGTGCTCATCAAGGAAGCCAAGAAGGCCGGGAACAAGGAAGCGGTGGCGCGGTACCGGGTGACGAAGGCACACATCGGCATGGTCAAATTCAAGCAGGAAGGCAAACCGACGCTGATTTCGCTGCTGCCCATCGCGTTGCTGGCGACGTGGGCGTTCGCCCGGCTGGAATTCCTGCCGCCCGAACCCGGCGAGACGGTTGTCGCGGTGGCGACCGTGCCCGTGGCGGCCGCCGGGGAGATTGTGCATCTCGTGCCGGTGCCGGGCGTGACCGCGACCGACGGTTGGGTGAAACCGCTGGCCGTTGCCGACAACGCGGCGACCGCGAGTTGGCAACTGCGGATCGACCACGCCGTGCCCGCCGACGGCCTCGTCGTGCGCCGGGTCGCCGGCGACGTGCCCGTGGAATTGCGCCTCCGCGAACGGCGGTTGTTCGGCGTCGTGCCCGGCTTGCCAGTCATCGGACTTCCGGCCTGGTTGGTCGGGTATCTGTTGATCGTGATCTTGTTTGTCCCGCTGCTGAAAAAGATGTTGAAGATTCATTGATCGGTTTCCCTGCATCTCTGATTGTAATCGCGCGGTCATGGGCGGCGGGAAAAACGAGGGAATGCCAAAGAATGGCGGAGAGGGTGGGATTTGAAGCAAGTCTGTTCGCATTGCTTTGTAACCATTTGTTTTTAAGACACTTGTGTAATATGCAGGTTTCGCTTGTGGGCAGGTAGGTATCCGGTAGGTGATATTCCGGGGCGATTTCTCTCCCCATCCAAGCCGGTTTTCGCAGACCGCATATCCACAATCACACCCATAAGTATCCATGAATCCGTTAAATTCCGAATAGAGGTAACGTTCCCAATAATAGAGGTAATAACTCTGTACATTACCCCTATTCGTGGTAGCATTACCCCCACTATGAGGAGACCAACTCGATGAACTCGCTGACTATCGAATTTCTCAATAGGCTCAAACTGACTTCTGAGCAGGGATCGACCCTTGCGAAAATCGGGGAGTACAAAGGAAGGCAGGAGCTATTCACCCGTCAGACGCCGGAGGCGTTGGAGACGTTGAGGCAGACCGCCATCGTTGAGTCCAGTGAGTGTTCAAACCGGTTGGAGGGGATTACGGCTCCTCATAAGCGGATCAAAGCCCTGGTTCTCCATAACACAACACCGAAGGACCGATCAGAACAGGAGATCGCCGGATACAGGGATGCCCTGAACCTGATTCACGAATCAGCTCTTCACATGAAGGTTTCGGTTAATGTTTGTCTTCAACTTCATACCATGCTCTACCGGTATCTGCCTCAGGATGGGGGCAAGTGGAAGATGACGGATAACGAAATCATTGAGAAGACTGAGGATGGCTCTGTCGCACGAGTCCGGTTCAAGGCCGTCAGTGCCGTGGCAACTCCTCGGGCCATGGAGCAAATGGTGGAGAACTATGCGTCAGCCATTGAAAAGTATCATAAGGAGCCTTTGCTCGTCGCCCCACTGACCATATTGGATTTCCTTTGCATTCATCCCTTTGGCGATGGGAATGGCCGTGTGTCACGATTGCTCACACTCATGACGTTGTATCACTTCGGTTACGATGTCGGGCGATACATCAGCCTTGAGCGAATCTTCGAGGAATCCAAGAAGACCTACTATGAAACACTGGAAGCCAGTTCGCAGGGATGGCATCAGGGGAAACACGATGTCCATCCTTGGCTCAACTATTATTGGGGTGTGCTAATCCGTGCCTACAAGGAATTGGAAGAACGGGTTGGGACGATCAGAACCGGCAAAGGTTCCAAGACAGAGCAGGTTCGGTTGGTTGTCGGACGGAAGACGAGGCCCTTCTCCATATCGGACATAGAATCAGACTGCGCCGGAATAAGCCGTGACATGGTGCGGGTTGTGCTTCGTCAGATGCGTAGTGAGGATCTTCTTTCTTCGACAGGACGAGGCCCTGCATCACGCTGGTTAAAAAAATAGGGCAAATCCGGAAACGTAACACCGTAACAGGGTTTACTCATCTGGGGTGCCAATTCAGATCAGCGTCTATTCGGGGGGATTTGGCGGGATATAGAAGTCCCCTGTTTATTGGCGAATACCCTTGATTCTATTGGTTTATAAGGGGTTTTCGGGGATAAATGGCGGAGAGGGTGG
>CAYHEL010000297.1:0-3438 GCA_964355415.1 uncultured Verrucomicrobiota bacterium
TTCGTGGTCAATCTGTTCGGATCCAGTTCCTGGGCGGTGTCCTCGTTGCTGCAGATGATCGTCGTCGGGTTGGGGGCCTGGCTGGCGGTCAGCGAGCCGCGTTCGTTCCTGGTCTTCGGCATTCCCTTTACCCTCGAGCGCATTTCACTTGGGGATCTGACCGTCCTGTTGTCGTACTATGGCCTGGTGGCCGGCTGCATCGGCAACATCCTGAACAGCATGCCCGCACTCGCCGCCGCGGGCGACGCCATCCGATCGCTGTCCGCACTGTACTCCCAGGAAGGAGAGGCCGACGACAACAAGACGGCGCTTCCGTCCATTCGCGGTGAGATTGAATTCATCGATGTCCGTTTCCGCTATGCCGGCACCCCCCAGTATAGCCTCAACGGGGTGGCGCTCCGAATTCCCGCAGGCACCTCGCTGGCTCTCGTCGGGGCCTCAGGATCCGGCAAAAGCACCATTGCCAGCCTGATCCTTGGTTTTTACCAACCGACCTCGGGGAAGGTCCTGATCGACGGCCTCGATCTCACCTCACTCGACCGCCGCGTCATCCGGAGGCAAGTCGGAGTCGTCTCGCAGGACGTGGTGTTATTCCGCGATTCCATTCTCGACAACATCGCGTGGGGCGACCGTCATCCCGACTATGACCGTGCCTGCGATGCGGCCCGCCAGGCCAATGCGATGGAATTCATCGAGCACCTGCCGGGAGGGATGTATCATTTGCTGAAGGATCGGGGCGGAAACCTCTCCGGAGGACAACGCCAGCGTCTCGCGATTGCCCGGGCCCTATACCGGAACCCGAGCCTGCTGATCCTGGATGAAGCCACCAGCGCCCTGGATCCGGAAAGTGAACGCCTCGTTCAAGCCGCGCTCGACATCCTGATGCGCGGCCGCACCACCATTGTCATCGCCCACCGTCTTTCAACCGTCCGGAATGCGAGTAACATCGTCGTCCTCGACTGCGGGAAAGTCGTCGAACAGGGCCGGTTCGAGGACCTCATGAACCGCGATGGACTATTCCGGAAACTCGCCAACGGGCAGATCCTCACGGGCACCCTCTGAATCCCGCCCGCAATCAACCAGACGTCTGTCGCCGCCGTACTTCGAAGAGTGCTATCGCGGCAGCCACGGCGGCGTTCAGGGACCCGACCCGGCCGCGCATGGGAAGCCGGATAACCAAATCGCAGGTGTCATGAACCAATTTCCCCAAGCCCTCCTCCTCGCTGCCAATGACCAGACCGATCGGGCCGCTCAGGTCGGCCTCCTCATACGGCATGGCCTCGGCGCTTCCCTCCAGTCCGATCAGTCGCATCCCCATCTCTTTCAGGGATAGCATGGCTTGGTGGAGATTGCCCACCAGCGCGACCTTGACGTGCTCCGCCGCACCTGCCGAAGCACGCACTACGGCTGGCGTGACGGATGCGGCCCGATGCCTGGGGATGACCACGCCATTAACCCCGGCCGCATCCGCTGATCGCAACATGGATCCGAGATTCTGGGGATCCTGAACATGATCAACGAGCAACAGCAAGGGCGGTAATTTTCGCTCATTAGCGCCTTCCATCACCTCCGCCAGTTCCACGTAAGTATACTCCGCCACAACAGCGGCCACACCCTGGTGGTTCCCGCTCCGGCACATCCGATCCAACTCAAAAACAGCCACGGGATGCACTTCAAGTGATCGTTTTTCGGCCAGCTTCAGAAACTGCACAATAGAGGCCGCTGTGCGGCGGGCATTGTTGGCCATGAACAGTCGCCTGACCTCACGGCGCCCCGCCTTGAGCAACTCGCAGACCGGTTGACGGCCATAGACAATTTCGGTTTCATTGATCATGTTTGGAGACTGCTCACAGTGACGTCAATATCCATGATTTGTCTTGTACGATGCAACCCTTATTATGGCCATATGCGTTATTGTGAAGTGGATCGATCTTTGGTTAGATGACGCCATTTCATGAACATTCTTCTTTTGGCGCCACATCCATTTTATCAGGAGCGCGGAACACCTATCGCGGTCAACCTGCTCCTTCATGCCCTGTCGGGACAGGGGCATTGCGTGGATATGCTGACCTATCATGAAGGCGACGAAGTCGTCCATCCCGGCGTGACCCTCCACCGCATCAAACGTCCTGTATTTGCGAATGGTGTTCCGCCCGGACCATCTCTGAAGAAAATTCTCTGCGACCTGGCGATGTATCCCAAAGCCCTGCGCATGGCCCGCGAAGGCCATTACGATCTTGTCCATGCCGTGGAGGAATCCGTCTATATGGCCATGGCCATCAAGCGCCGGTGGGGAACGCCCTATCTCTATGACATGGATTCCTCGCTCGCCAGACAGATTGCCGAAAAATTCCCCTTCCTGAAAGGAATGCTCCCGCTCATGAAGCGGGCGGAACGGGCGGCAATGCGGGGAGCGCTGGCCGTCGTTCCCGTCTGTGATGCCCTGGCGGATATTGCCCACGCGGATGGCGCAGAAAAAGTGGCGCTATTGCGCGACATCTCACTCCTGAAACCGTCCAGTTCTGAAGCCACGGCTGCCGTACGCCTCTTGATTCCTCCTGATCCCCGCCCCTGCTTCATGTATCTTGGTAATCTTGAGACCTATCAGGGCGTTGATCTCATGTTGGACAGTTTTGCCAGGTTCGTTCAAGACGGAGGAAGGGCCAGACTGGTCATCGCGGGCGGCAAGATGGCGGATATTGAGAAATATCGGGCTAAGGCCTCCGCTCTGGGTGTGAGTCGGGACGTTCTGTTCCTGGGCCCCCAGCCAGTTGGACGAATGGCCGCACTCTTTGAACACGCCGACGTTCTCTTGTCCCCACGGGTCAGGGGAAACAACACCCCCATGAAGATCTATTCCTATCTGGCGTCAGGGAAGGCGGTTCTGGCCACCGCCCTGCCCACACACACCCAGGTGTTGACCGCCAAGGTCGCCCTGCTGGCCCCGCCGGAAGTCAGCGCTTTCGCCGCCGCCATGCTCCGACTCGCCGCCGATACGGTTCTCCGGAATACATTGGGGCGAAACTCTCGGGAACTTGCTGAGCGATCCTATTCACAGAAGGCTTTTGAGAAAGCCGCACAGGAGCTTTATGCCTGGGTTGAAAATGAATTAATCCATCTGAAAGGATCCGTTCAATGAACTCGCCGGCATCCGGACAGACCCTTCTCATTGACGCACATGTCCATATATACCCCGGTTACGACTGGGAAAAGGCCGTGACCAGTCTTCTTACCAGCTTGCCCGGCGCCGGAACTCCCGGAAAACCTCTCATCATCGGACTACTGGCAGAAAGTCGAACCTGCCGTTTTTTCAAGGATGTCCTGGCGACACCCTCCGCGTTCACCGGCAAAGCGGCTCAACTCACGCCGGGGCCAGACCCCCAATCCATCGCCATTCGGGTTCAGGGCGTGCTTGCAGGATATCTCATTGCGGGGCGG
>CAYHEL010000298.1:0-3436 GCA_964355415.1 uncultured Verrucomicrobiota bacterium
CCGTTTCCGAAAAGGCGTACTGTCGAGTATCGGATTGCATATCGTGGTGATCCTGGTCATTCCTTGGCTGTTGTCCCTGCGGGGGTGCGTGGAGCCCTACCGGGTCCAGAAGGGAAGCGGCACGCCGGCCACCCTCACGGCCGTCCACGTGAAGAAGATTGTGAAGAAGAAGCCCAAGAAGAAAAAGAAATTCATGGTGAATCCCAAGTCCGCCATTTCGTTTCACATTCCGGATCTGGATGAATCCGTGGCGGCCAAGGAAATGGAAGAGGAGTCGCAGGTGACTTACAAGGCCGATCCGTCACGGGTGACGGGGATGGCGCTGGGGGTCTCAGCCGGGGGGAAGATGGGGGCGGGAGGCGGCAAGGAGGGGGGGTGGCCGAATGGAATGGAGAATGCCCGGGTGCGGTTCATCCGGATGGAATATGAAGGTTCCGGATGGGATGACGGGATGGATTCGGTCTCCCGCGCGGATTTGAACTTCCTCGATACCTTCAACAAAATCACCGGCTTCAAGGTGTCACGGGTGACCGAAAGCCACCCGATCCGGATGCTCCGGAAGTACCCGAAGGGATTTGCGCCCCCGTTCGTCTTCATGACGGGAGACGGCGGGATCAATGTGCCTCCCGGGGACATCAAGACCATGAGGGATTATCTCCTCGACGGCGGTATGCTGTTTGCCGACTGCGGCGGGCGGAGATGGGATCGGAGTTTTCGCGATTTTGCGGCGGCCCTGTTCCCCGGGGAGTCGCTGCTAACAATCTCGGATGACGATTCGCTCTTCCAGCAACCGTTCGTGTTCCCGAACGGGGCGCCCCCGCTCTGGCATCATGGAGGAACCCGCGCGCTAGGGATCAAGGTCAAGGGGAGATGGGTCGTCTTTTACCATCCCGGCGACGTCAACGACGCCTGGAAAACGGGGCATTCCGGGATGGACAAGGAGATGGCGAAAGGGGCCCTGCAAATGGGGGTCAACATCGTCTATTACTCGTTTACGCATTATCTTGAACTGACGGAGAAGTATCGAAAATGATGGCTCATCTCTGGCTCTATTTCGGTGTCGTCGGGATCGCCTCGGTCTTCTTCTGGGCGGTGGCGGGGGTGATTCTGGCCGGCGGAGCGCGGCGGGAAAACCGCACCACGCTCTACCGGATAGCGATGGCGGCGGCTACCGCCGGGTTTCTTCTCGCCAGGATCAATTCCCATTTCGTCAGCGCCATCGAGGTGGATCGTTCGGAGGAGTACGCCAAGGCGATGGAACGGCAAAAGGATCTCCGGAAGGAGTTGGATCAGGAACAGCAGACCCGGGCCGCGAAGATCAGATTCGTCGAGGACACCCCGGCGGATGCCCTGGATATGGCCGGTGTGTCCACCTCCCGGACCGAGTCCGTCGGGTCGGCATTGGCCCCGGATGATCCAGCCAGGTATGCCTATCGTCAACGGGGGAAGCAGGCGCGAACCGTCGACCCGGCGGCGTCAACAAACGAGGGGGGGCTTCGCCAGGTGACCGCCCGGACGGGCCCCTCCGTCAACGTGCGTCAGGCCCGCCAACTCCCGGAACGCGATGTCATCCATGCCAACCGGATGGATCGCATCAACTTGTTCTTCTCCCGGTTGATGTTCTGGCTGGCGTGTCTGCTGCTGGTCTGGGACTACCTGGTTCGATTCAACCGGACCTTCGATTATCTGTATCCTCTGCCAATTGCCCACCCGTTGATCGACACGGCCTGGCCGAAACAGTACGCGGTTTCTGCGGCAGAACTCACCCCGGCGGCCCTGCGCCGTTACTTGCAGGATGTCATTCGAAAAGGGGAAACGTTTATCTACTTTGGGGAGACCGAGCCCTGGCCCGGTCTGCGCTCGCTACCGCGGTGGCGGTTCGGGAAGTGGTGTGCGGGGAGGGTGGAGGTCGTCACCGTGGGGGCGGGGCGGATGACGTGTGACGATGAATTGATCTTCGATTCAGCCTGGTTCCGTCGGTATGCCTTCGTGATCACTGGGGCTGCTGACCCTGCGAAACGACTCGAGGCGATCATGGGGTTGCTGAATATGAGGCTGGGTACCCATGCCCGAGCCCGCCGGACCCTGAACCTCGTATGGGCCTGTCAGGTTCCCCCCCCTAAAACGGCGCTGGCCGATTTGGTGAATGCCGGCAGGCCGGCGAACGTCAAGCTTCTGCTGGTGGGCCCCGTCCCGCCCGGGATCCGGTGTATTGTCCATGACAAATTGGGAGGGATGTGATATCACCGCAGGCTGTTCAGCATGGAGGCGGGAGATTGGTTGTATGAAATTGGATCGCAAACTGTTTCGGATCGGGATTCCGTTGATCGACAAACAACATGAGAGATACCTTGATCTGGTTGTTGAACTGTTCGAGATCCGCGAGCGGGACGTGATCGACCAGGCCGCTGTGGATGATTGTATTGAGAAAGTGCTTGCCTATGCGCTTGAGCATTTTGATGCGGAAGAGGCCCTGATGCGATCCGTTCAGTATCCCGAGTATGAGGCGCACCGGATCAAACATGACGAGTTTCGAAACGGGACGGATCGCCTCGCCTCCATGGGGAGTGACGGGATGACGCCCGCCGATCAAATCACTCAATTGACGAAGTGGCTGGTGGATTGGTTCCGGGCCCAGACTCTGGTTCATGACAAGAAGCTTGCCGCTTTTATTTCTGTCGAAATCGGCTGAACGCAATGCCATTGCCCTGAAACGACCCAGACCACACGAATCAAGGAAATAACCATGAACAGAGCCCTCCACCTCATCCTGCTGGCGGGTCTCGCCAGCGCATCCTTCACCCTGATGGCGGCAGAAGCCGCACCGCTGGGGAAACTCCCGCCGCCCAAACTGGATTATTCTAAACCTATCCAGTTTGATGTGCAATTTGCACCTATGACCTTCCCCAAGGATGCCCCGAAGGAAGTCCGCAGCAATCCCATGCCGGCCATTATCGGCGGGTATCTGGAAGGTGGCAAAGTTACCGGGGCCTATGCGCCGGTTATGAGTCATGTTTATCATGCTGGTTTAAGTCCGGATCAAAACGAGTGGGATCTGTGTCCCTATGGTCCCCGTCCCAGTGAAGGGCAACCAGAAAAATTCAACAGTGCCACGCTGCGGTTGACGGATACTCAGGTCGAGGGTACCTGGAGTTTTCAATACATTTCCGCCAAGGATCCCAGCAAAACAACTTCACCTGTCTATGAACTCAGCATCAAGGCCACCGCAAAGGGTTGCGGATATGCCGGAACTTATACAGGGAAAATCGCGGATGTGCCGGTCAGTGGCGACTGTGTGTTGGCCGCCCACAACACTCCGGCGGGGATGATCGATCCGGCCAATGCTTTTTACCAGATTATTGGCGGGAATTTCGATGTCCTGGTTGAGGTCCAATCTGGCAAAGCGGTCCAGGCCTGGGCGGTTGCGGGGGTGGTC
>CAYHEL010000299.1:0-3415 GCA_964355415.1 uncultured Verrucomicrobiota bacterium
CCGTCGAAACCAGTCGCCCCCATAGGGTCTAACCAGCACCACTATAGCATACCCTGGATCCAGAACCAGCGGAATCCAAGAGATCCGGTAACATCCTGGACGCGTTCAAAAAGGGTTGGGGAGTTGAGCAAGGTCAGTGACTGGCTTGTCGGACGTTTTGTTTTGTTCTCAGTCCGGTCACCTGGGTACGTCTGAACCGGGCCGGTGTGATGCCGACAAGTCGTTTGAACTGCTTGATAAAGTAACTCTGGTCATTAAACCCGACCTCGTAGGCGATGTCGGTGCAGGATTTCCCGGTGTTTTCAAGGAGTTGTCGCGCCGTCTGGATCCGGGTATGGAGAATGATCTGCAGAAGGGTTTTGCCGGTGTGGGCCTTGACAAGATGGGCTAGTCGATAGGTGCTTAACCCGACTTTCTGAGCGACCTGATCCAGAGAGATCGGCTTGGCAAAATTCTCGGTAATGAAGTCCAATGCCTGGCTCACATGGGTGTTGGAGCGGTTGAATCCATGGATATAGATTCCCTCAATGAAGTCGTTCAGCGCCTCCGTCAGCACGCGGGACAGATCCTCGAAGTCCCGCGCCTGGATCAACCGTTCCATCCACTTGTGGTTTCGCTCAATCAGGGATTCCATGACCGGGCTATCCTCGACGGCCGTTCGAGTCAGGTATCCCATCATCTCGATGGCTCGGGCGCGCAGCACGATCAACTTCGGGGACGTCAGGTACATGGCGCCCAGCATTTCATTCAGAACCTGCCGGGCTCCGGCCTGATCGCCGGCCCGGATATGAGACAGGAGAATGCGCTCCTTCTCGAAAGGATAGGCGGAGCCCCCCCCCTTTCGGCGTTGGTCGTCGATGGCTTCCGCAAGTTGTTGTTGCTGCATCAGGCGCAACCGGTTTTCCTGCATCTGGACGGCTTTCCAGCCGCTGATCTGGTAAAAAATCTTTTCCAGAAGGGCGCCGGCTTCAGCCAGGGCCTCCGGAGACAGGGCGGCACGTGAGGCCAGATATTTTCGCGCCAAGGGCAGGGACAGTCCAGCGGACACCAGATTGGAGAGATAATCATCGGTGGTAATAATCGTGTCCGTTGATATGACGTCTCCTCCGATCAGGGCGCCGTGGATGATCCGGCGATTTTCAAGGGGCACCAGCCAGCAACGGAGTCCCGGAACAGTCTCGAAAGTAAACGGCTTTCCTGTCGTGATGCTTTCGTGCAGGGCATAAATCCGGAGACGCCGTATTCGTGGAGGCGCGTTGCCCATGGGATCCAAATCGGCCGGAACCTGACCATTGACATCCATGAAGAAGGGGCGCACCCCCGTGGCCTTATTGTAGTCTCGAATGACCTCGGTCAGAATTCGCCTGGAGAGGACACTCATAATGGCAAGAACGAACTATTATTCATATTCATAAAGCGCCCTGAAAATGACTGAATACGCGTTTAATCACGCCTGATATATCTTGTTTCGTGAGGTAATCGTCAAGGACACAATTCGCTATATCCATTCAAAGTTATCAAATTATAGCGGGTATACAGCAAGATTGTTTGATTATTAGCCAATTGTGACTATTATTCATGGAGAGGTTTGATAGCCTGTCCTTGTTTTTGGCGGAACTATCGAACACAACACAAGGAGAGTCTGATGAGCGCATTACTGGAACAGATCAAGGAATTGTTAATGAAGGGGAAGGCCAATGATGTCAAGGCCCTGGTACAGAAAGCCCTGGATGAAAAGATTCCGGCCGGCGATATTCTCAACAAGGGATTGTTGGGGGGGATGAGCATCATTGGAGAGCGGTTCAAGAAAAATGAAGTCTATGTTCCCGAGGTTTTGATTGCGGCGCGAGCGATGAAAGCCGGGATGGAACTTCTGAAGCCGGCCCTGGCTGCGGCCAAGGTTGAACCCAAAGGGGTGGTTGTGATTGGAACCGTCAAGGGCGATCTCCATGACATCGGCAAGAATTTGGTTGGAATGATGCTGGAAGGGGCGGGATTCAAGGTCATCGATGCCGGGATCAATGTGGAGGCGGCCAAATTCGTTGAAGTGGCCCGCTCCAATAACGCCAGCCTCATCGGGGCGTCGGCGTTGCTGACGACGACGATGACGAATATGAAGGAAGTGGTCGATACGTTGAAGGCGTCGGATCTGGCGGGCAAGGTGAAGCTCATGATCGGCGGTGCGCCGGTGACCCAGGCGTTCTGCGACGAAATCGGAGCCGACGGATATGCTGCGGATGCGGCCTCTGCCGCAGACCTGGCGAAACTTCTGGCAACATAAGCGCTGACCAGGCCCGTATTCAAGAGACAGGGAGATCCGAAAGGATCTCCCTCTTTTTTGACCACCTTGACAGGGTGTGGCGGAGATCCTAAAGTGCGAAAAAGTGGCGAAGGATCAGTATGAGTGATCAACCGAATAAGTCTTCTGCGGCGCCGCACAAGGCCCATGGGCTCGAAGGCGAAATGCCGCGACTCCGCCGTCCTGTAATGCGAGCCAAGGGCAAGGGCATCACGGGCACGTCGGTGCCACAGGCCCGCAGAATCCTGTCCCCGAAGGCGGTTGCCTCGTTGCCCCCGAAACCGGTAGCCCGGAAATCGCTTTTCTTCAAGAAAGCCATCTCCCCCCATAAGAGGGCGACGGAAGAAGGCTTCACCAGTCATCGGTATTCCCTGCTTCAGGTCATCAATGAGGGGGAGGTGGGGACGGTTTTCCGGGCCTTTGACACGATGCTGAAGATGGAGGTGGCCATTAAAATGCTGAAGCCCGAAATCGCGCGGGATCCCGAGGCGTTGGCCCAGATCAAAAGTGAAGCCGCCGTTGCCATGAAACTCTCCCATGAGAATATTGTCCGCCTGCATAATATTGAGACCGAAAACGGACGGGTTTTCATTGTCATGGAGTATGTCGAGGGGCAGAACCTCAGAATGATCGGAGAACAGATGGGGCCATTGGCCCTGCCCGCCGTCCTTGACATTGCCATGGCCTGTGCGGAGGCGTTGACCTATGCCCATGGCCGGGGTGTCCTGCACCGTGACATCAAACCTGAAAATCTCATGATCGACAGCGCCTTCTCGCTCAAACTATTGGACTTCGGAATTGCCATCAAACTGTCACGGGGGCACGACCAAAGCGAGTATCTGGAGGGGTCTCCGGGCTACATGAGCCCCGAGCAATTGCATGGGCATCCACTCGATGCCAGAACGGATGTCTTTTCACTCGCGGTGGTGATATGCGAACTGATGACCGGAGTACGCACGTTCCCGCAGGTCGATCCCCTCAAACGCATGTATGACTCCAGTCCCTGCGGGATGGAGACCATTCCTGCGCCCCTTGCGGAAGTGCTGGCAAGAGGGATGGCCCTTGATCCGAAACAACGATGGAACAGTGTGGCGGATTTTTACGCGGCATTTCTAC
>CAYHEL010000300.1:0-3363 GCA_964355415.1 uncultured Verrucomicrobiota bacterium
CCCTCCGACCAGGTCACGGGACGTGTAGCGGCGGAAACGCGGGGTATTAAATACTCCCTGGGGTGCCTGGGCCAGCGCGGCACCGCGACGGGCAACCCCCCCCGCCGCCGGCCCGCCCCCGCCCACCGCGGGGGAAAACCTCGTCGCCGTCGGCGCGGCGACGGCGCCCGCCTTGAGAATCCCTTCCGCCACTTCGGTCATACGTCGGTTATCCTCGCCATCCAATCCCTTGGCCACGCTGACCACCCTCGCACTGGCTGGAACGAGACCGGCAAACGAAGTCAGCACAGTCCGGAAATATTTCGTCGGCATGGCCAGCACCACGACATCGGCCCCCTCAACGACCCTGGCGCGGTCGGCGGTCCACTGCATCCCGGTCGGAAGTTTGACACCGGGCAGGTAGTCGTGATTTTCACCGGTGGACTTGATCTTCTCAATGGTTTCCGGGAACGGACCCCATAGGCGAACCTGATGTCCCTTTCCGAACAAAGTCAAACCCAGGGCAGTTCCCCAACCGCCGTCACCAATGATAGCGATATTCTTACTCATGGCGCTTCTTCTTAAACTCGAACCGGCTTTCAGTGCCCTTGATCAATCTTTGGATATTGCCTTTATGCCGCCAGATTATCAACACGCCAAGCAAGGTCAGCGACACCGGAAGCGCCACCCCCTTTGAGGCATACAACCACCACCCGGCCGCCGGCACGGCCATGGCCGCCACAATCGAGGCCACTGACATGTAACGTGTCGTCACGAGGGCGATAAACCAGCAGGCCACTCCGATCCCGGTCGCCCCGGGAGCAATCCCGATCAGGACGCCTGCGCTGGTGGCCACCCCTTTGCCTCCCTTGAATCTGAGGTAAACGGGCCAGGTGTGTCCGACAATGGCAAGTCCGCCGAACAGAAGCGGCACCCATCCGGGCACAACCTGATTCGTGCAGGATTTTACAAGCAGAGGGAAAACCAGGGTGGGAACGGCGCCCTTAACCGCGTCCAGAACAAAGGTGAGGATGCCCAGCGCCTTGCTCACCGAACGGTAAACATTGGTGGCGCCAATGTTTCCGCTCCCCACCGTGCGAATGTCAATCCCCTTCGCCCGGGCAATCAGGAACCCATTCGGAATCGCGCCCAGCAGGTAGGCAAGGAAGGCAAATCCGGAAATGACGGCTGTTAACGGACAATTGCATTCAAACTGCATATCTCACCCCTCAACCCCTGAGCACCTTCCTTACACCTTCTTAATCCGCCGCTGCCAGTACAACTGAATGATCATCATGACCTGGTTCGCCGTCCAATACAGGACCAAGGCGGCCGGCATACTGTACAGGAACATCAGCATCATGATCGGCATCATCCACATCATCATTTTCTGCTGTGCGGGATCGCCTGCGGCCGGGGTCAATTTCTGCTGCCAGATCTGCGTAACGGTCATCAGGATCGGGAGCAGATTGATCGGGATCGGACTGATCCCCACCAGTAGATTTTCGGCTGCGCTGAGATCCTTGACCCACAGGAACGGCGCGAACCGGAGTTCAACAGCGCTTCGCAGCACATTGAACAAGGCGAAGAACACCGGAATTTGCACCAACATCGGCAAACATCCGCCCAGCGGATTGACCTTGTTCTCCCGATAGAGCGCCATGGTCTCCTGCTGGAGTTTCTGGGGTTTGTCGCGATACTTCTCCTGCAACTCCTTGATCTGGGGCTGGAGCGCCTGCATGCGCTTCATGCTTTCCGTGCCCTTATGGGTCAGCGGCCAGAAGATGATGCGCACGATGAGCGTCAGGAGGATAATGGCGATCCCGTAGTTCGGGATCAGCCAGTACAACTTGTTCAGACTCCATAGAAGCCCTTCACACAACCAGCGAAACATGCCAAAGTCCATGATCTCCTGCTTATGCTGGCCAAGTGGCGTGATCGAGGAGAACTCCTTCGGGCCGACATAATAACTGAGCGTCCGGTGATAGGTCTCGCCCGCGGTCAGCGATCGACCCGCGAAGTGAACCGCCGCCGCCACACGGTCCGGAACCGCCGCCTCCGCCCAGGTGGCTCGGTCAGCCGGACTTTCCATCGGCCCCCGGGTCCGCTCGACAATGAGGTCACAACCGACAGCCCCCCCGTCCTTCGGCCCGAGGATCTGGGCGAAAAACTTATTCTTCACGGCAACCCAAGCCATGTCGCCGTGGATGGTCTCCCGGATCGACAGAGGCAGCATTTTGGTCATCGGCGCGCGTCCCACGCAGCCACTTCCACGCCGGGGCGTTTCCTGAAAGAAATCCGCCAGGGTCAAATCGTCCGAGAACCAGCGCTTGCTGGCCCAATGCCGGACGCTGTCCGTGCCCGTTGACGCCAAGGTGTCGATGCAGAGAAAATCCACGCCGCTCATCGCCGTCTCGCCCTGCAACATTCCCATACTACCGAGCGAGAGATGATGTGCCGGCAAGGCCACGGACTCGCGCGCCGTGTTGTGGAACACATCGTCCACCGTCACCTCATACCGATTCCCCAGACTGATCGTGCGGGTGAATCCGAGGCCTGCTTCCGTCACGGCTTCAACACGTGCCGCTGAACCATTGGAAACCAGGGTGACCTTGAAGTCAGCCGCCTCATCAAGACCGGACAGGCCGCCATACGCCAGGGCCGGGACACTTCCGAAGTCAAGAACCACCGGCGCCTTGTTCGTCTCGGTCACCGTGAAGGCGGGCAATTCGACGGATTTGACGCACCCACCGTGGGACGACAGAGTCAGCCTCACCAGGCCATTGGTCAACTCGACGAGCGATTCAGGTTGGCGGGGCGCCTGCGTGGGCACGCGCAACTCAGGCGCCGTCACAGGCGCCACTTCGGCCTTTGCGGGAGGCACATTGGAGGCAACAACAGGCATGACCGTACTGGCCGCCGCCTGGTTTGAGGCGATGCCGGAAACCGCCGCAGGGATGGCTTTGGACGGTGGTGGAGCAAAAAACTTCTGGTACACAGGGCCCCATGCCAGCATCAACCCGAACAACAAGGCCAGAATCAGTGTATCTTTGGTCAGGAATTTCTTCATATATCCTCTCTCTAAAATTGTATCTCTGAAATCTCAGATCGTCTCTTTCCCCGGCACCGGGTCAACTCCTCCGGGATGCCAGGGATGACACTTCATCACCCGCCAAACCCCCAGCCCCATGCCGCGCCAGGCGCCATGAGTTTCGATGGCCTCCACGCAATACGTTGAACAGGTGGGATAAAACCGGCATTGGCCGCCGAACAGCGCCGCCAGCGTGTGCTGATACAATTTGATCATCAGTATCAGTAACCGCCCGATCATACCAGTATTCCCGCCCGCTTTGCCAACCGGATCAAATCGTCGTTCACATCCTT
>CAYHEL010000301.1:0-3346 GCA_964355415.1 uncultured Verrucomicrobiota bacterium
TGGATCTCGGATCCACCAATGGAACCCGCCTCAATGGCACCCGAGTGACCAAGGCGCCCCTGAAGCCCAAGGACATCATCCGGGTGGGCAGCGTTGAATTGATGTTTGACGGTCAGGACGTGGAGGTTGTGACCGTCTCGTCGGATACCTCGAAAATTGAGGTGACCGAGGAACCCGCCCAGATCCCCGACAATTTTCACGCCGCATCCCCGTTCGGAAGTCGGAGTGACAGTCGCAAACCCTGGGTCATCGCATCGGGTGTGTTGCTCGTGCTGGTGGTGGCGGCGTTGATTTTCTTTGTGATCCGGATTTTCTAGGTTGCCCCGGTCATGACTCGAAACGCCCCTACATCGGGCATGACGCTGATCGAACTGGTGGTCGCCCTCGGGGTGGCCACGCTGGTGTTTATGTCGTCGGTGTCTGTTTATCTGGTGGTAACGGCATCCCTGCGTCGGCAACAGGACAATACCCGTAACGCCGCCGCTTCAGCCCTGGATCAACTTCGGCATGACCTGGCGTCCTGTGCGCAGTCGATTTCCTCGAATAGGCCTGCGTTTGAAGTGGAGTGCCCCGCCCACGAAACCAATGTCCCCGGTCTGGCCTCACTAGCCTTCTCCACCGGTCGTATCCCGTCTCCGGAGGATGATTTCTCACGACTTGAGATCGAGCGTGTGCAGTATGTGGTTGTTCCGGCATCGCGAGGGGAAGGGGATGGGGGAACTCTGATTCGGGAAACGATGACCCTGTGGGGGCCCCATGCCTTTGCCCCGGCCGTCTCCAATCCCGTCATGCGGGGGGTCACGGCCTTTGATGTTTCCGTACTTCCGGATTCCCTGTGGACCAATACCTGGAAATCAACCACCCGAACCCTGTTTCCCCGCGCCGTTCGGATCCGCATGGACTGGCGCACCGCCGTCACGTCGGAGACGGCCACCGTGGACGTGTTCATCCCTGCCGGCAATCCCATTCAAGTGACATCCGGGAAATAATCGTTTCAGTTTCCCCTTTCTCTTGTAACTGAACAAGAGTTCAGTTATGATAATCCCCTGTGAAAGGAGGATGCTTGTATGCCCAGAGTGATGGATGTGGAGGGGCATGTTGCCAAACTACGGGCCTTTTGGCGCCGGGAACGGCGGTTGCCCGGGTATGGCGAGATGTTGGGACTGTTCGGATATCAGTCCAAAAATGCGGGTTTCGGGGCCTTGCGAAAACTGGAGGATCTCGGTTTTCTGGAGCGGAAACGGGGGCGTGTTGTCGCCCTGGGGCGATTGACGGGGACGCTCCGGTTGCTGGGCGCGGTACAGGCGGGATTTCCCTCGCCGGCCGAGGAGGAACTGGCCGATATCCTCAGTCTTGATGAGTTTCTCATCCGCCGTCCTGAGGCGACCTTCATGTTGACCGTGCAGGGAGATTCCATGATTGCCGCCGGTATTGTGCCCGGCGACATGGTGCTCGTGGAAAAGGGTGGCACTCCGAAACCGAATGATATTGTGGTGGCTCAGGTGGACGACGAGTGGACCCTCAAGTATTACATGAAGGATCGCGACGGGGTGCGCCTCGATCCGGCCAATCCCAAGTATAAATCCATCCGCCCGGCCCGGTCGCTGGTGATCGGCGGCATTGTGAAGGCGGTTATCCGAAAGTATGACTGACCATGCCGGAGTTCCCCTTCCTCTACCAGTCCTATCCCCGCGCCATCATTCATTTCGATGGCGATGCATTTTTTGCCGCCGTGGAGCAGTCCATCCATCCGGAACTCAAGGGAAAACCGGTGGTGACAGGAAAGGAACGGGGGATCATTGCCTGCGCCAGTTACGAGGCGAAGGCGCTGGGGATATCGCGCGGGTTGTCCCTGCGTGATGCGATCCGGATGTGTCCGGGGTTGAAGGTTCTGCCCAGTGACTATGAAACCTACAGTCTCTACTCCAAACGGATGTTCGACATCGCCCGGCGTTACACCCCTATGGTGGAGGAATATTCCATCGACGAGGGGTTTGCGGATCTCACGGGGTTGCGGCGACTTCATCACACCTCCTACGAGGAGATTGCCCTGCGGTTTCAGGCGGATATCCGGGCGGAACTCGACATCACGGTTTCCGTCGGACTGAGCCTGACCAAGAGTCTTGCCAAACTGGGCTCCAAATTCCGCAAGCCGGCGGGGTTTACATCGATTCCCGGGCCGGATATCCAGGGGTTTCTGGCGCAGATTCCCCTTGAGAAAGTCTGGGGGTTTGGGCCTAATACAGTGGCCTTGCTGACCCAATATGGGTTGAAGACGGCCTGTGATTTTACCGCGCGCCCGGAAGACTGGGCCGACAGGCTGATGGGCAAGGTGGGGCGCGAACTGTGGGGGGAGTTGCGGGGGAACGCCCTCTATCCGGTGACGACGGAAGAGAAATCGAATTATTGCTCCATCAGCAAATGCAAGACGTTCACGGCGCCATCGACGGATCCCGAGTTCGTCTGGGCCAAACTGGTACGCAATGTCGAATCCGCCTTTATCAAGGTGAGGCGGTATAAGTTGCGCGCGCGGCAGATTACCGTCATGCTCCGAAAGCAGGATTTCCGGCAGGCCGGACTTGAACTTCGGCTGAATCGTCCCGTGTCCGTGACCCGCGATGTCATTCCGGCCGTGCGTGACGTGTTTGAGAGTCTGATTGAACGGGGTGCGGAGTATCGGGCGACGATGGTCGTGCTGGGAAAGTTGGAGTCGGATGGCGAGCGCCAGTACGATCTCTTTGAGGATCCTGTGCGGCTTGAAAAGCGGGAAGCCTTGAGCGAGGCCGTGGATGCCGTGAACAAGCGTTACGGCAAGCATACCCTGAGCCTGGCGCCCTCCTTGTTTCTCGAGCGAAACCGGCGGACGGGTCGCGATGATCAACCGCAACGGAAGTCGGCCCTGCTTCCCGGCGAGACACGCCGCCAGCGCCTGCCCATTCCCAGGTTGTTTTTGAATGTGTAAGCGGAACATCGTCAACCGGATGCAGGTTTGCCCGGAAGGGTGACCCCGAGTGGCGCCGGTGCGTTTGAGGCTGGATTTCAGGCTTGACGCCTTGCTTTGATTTCCGCAAATTATGGAAATGTTTATATCTTAAGAGAAATTCTTAAGACTTGGTGGCCGAAGGAATCGCTATGTTAAATCTTTTGTTGGGGATGTTTTCCGACGATATCGGAATTGATCTGGGCACAGCCAATACCCTTGTTTATGTCAAGGATAGGGGGATTGTGCTCAGGGAACCCTCTGTTGTCGCGATTCAGTCAGGCACCCGCAGGGTTTTGGCCGTCGGCGAAGAAGCCAAGCAGATGTTGGGACGTACCCCGGGGAGTATTGTGGCCATCCGCCCCA
>CAYHEL010000302.1:0-3336 GCA_964355415.1 uncultured Verrucomicrobiota bacterium
CCTTACTTCAGGCATTAGTGCTCGCGGATGCATGCTTTAAATCCTGCTCAATGCCAGCCACCTGCCGGGCAAGTCGACGATCATTCTCCAGGGCAATCGCCAGACGACTGAGTTGTACGCTCGCCGCCTTCCCGGTCCGCACCCCAAGCAGCGGCGCGATCTCCCGTTGCGTGAGTCCGCCGTGTCGACTCAGCATCCGCGCCACCACGGCCCGCAACCATCCACCTCGCGTCCGACGCCCGACAGACTCCGGGGCCTCCCCAAAATGCCGGCACACCGTCTCCACCACCCTCGCGGCGTCCAACCTTTGCCCAACACGACGCAGCGCCACATCCTCCGGCCTCTTCCTGCCCCTCACCACTCCGTCATATAGGTCCTGCATTTTCCCGCAGAAGTCCTCGCTACCGATCCCCAACCGCGAACGGTCCTTGAGTTCCAGGAACTCCTCGTCGCTCTCCGCCATCCCCTCTTCCACATACTTCCGGAACTCTACCCGACGCCGCCCCACTCGACTCGCCGGCATCATCGCCAGCAACGGACCCTCCTCCACAAACTCACCCTCACGCCGGCCCAGATAGCGCCGGTAACTGCTCCACCGGTACGCTCGCAACGCCTTCCGGCGCTCTGGCAAATCCTTCTCCCTCATCCCATCGACAAATACCGGATTCAGATGCACATATCTCACCAGGTTCAACAGGTACTCATCCCCCTCTACGGTTTTAGCCCCATACCGCCCCTGTGTCAGATGCCCGCTCTCCCCGTGCCGAAGATTGAAATACGTCGTGTAGGCCGTCTGCAACCGATGCAGAAACTTCCCCAGATTCGCTTCCGGTGTCTCTACGACGAGGTGGACGTGGTTGCTCATCAGGCAGTAGGCATAAATCCGTATGCGGTATTCCTCCCCATACTCACCCAGCCGATCAAGAACCCGCTCCCGATCCTTGTCATCCACAAACAAGGCCCGCCGGTTATTCCCACGGATCGTCACATGGTAGATGGCCCCAGGATATTCCACTCTCAACAGTCTTGCCATGCCCAGACACTACTCTCATCCCCCGCCTTCATACAAGTTGTTTACTCAAGTAAGGGCTGATAATCATTCAAAGACTGGAAGAAAGCAGGTCAAGAAAGCATATTCTTTGCAACCGGGCGTGATAATCCCGGAAGTAAAGGAGGCAAGGATGGCAGAGGCATTGGCATTGCACGGAGGGTTGGATCTTCATGGAGACAATGTGTTTTGTACGCTGATGGATTCGATGAGACAGGTTGTCTTCGAGAAGCGCCTTCCGAACGACCTATCAGTGATTGGCAGTGCTCTGGAACCGTATCGGAAACAGATCAGGGTATTGGCGGTGGAGTCCACGTACAACTGGTACTGGCTGGTGGACGGATTACAGGCGTTGAAGTATCGGGTCAAGTTGGCTAATCCAGCGAAGATGCAGGAGAACATCGGGTTAAAATGCGCGAATGACAAAACGGACGCCCGGTTCATTGCCCGGCAGTTGGTGAGCGGGACGTTGCCGGAAGGGTACATCTATCCGCCGGAGACGCGCGGTGTGCGCGATATGATGAGGCGGCGCATGCGGCTGGTGCATGCCCGGACAGGCGAATGGCTCAGCCTGGAAGGTCTCATCGCACGGCATACAGGACGGGACATGAATGTGGCCGATCTGAAAGCCTGTGACCTGGGCGAAGTGCTTGTCGGCCAGCCGCATGCGCTGATGATGGCGCAAGCCAGTTTCCGGCACATCGAATTCATCGAAAAGGAAATCAGGGTTCTGGAAAAGGCGGTGATGGAAGAACTTCCGGATCGCGACGTTTACAAACGGCTGATGACGGTGCCGGGCATCGGTCCAGTTCTGGCGCGGACGATTCTGTTGGAGACCGGACCTGTCACACGGTTTAAGGAGGCTGGGAACTATGCCTCCTATTGTCGGGCGGTGAAATCGGAACATACGACCAACGGCAAGAAGAAGGGTGAGTGTAACGGGAAGAGCGGGAATAAATATCTGGCATGGGCCTATGTGGAGGCGTCCAATCTGACCGTTCGTCATTCCCCGGAACTCAGGGCGTGGTTTCAGCGCAAGTTGGCCCGGAGAGGGAAACGGGTGATTGCGGTGAAGGCGCTGGCGAATAAACTGGCGAAGGCCTGCTATTTCATGATGCGTGATGGAAAGGATTTTGACGTGAAACGTTTGCTGGGTTGATTTGGGGCGGCACCGGGGAACCGGAGTTGGGGTTGGCGTACAACCACCAGGGCTGATTGGAAACCGGTGCCTCCCTCTTTTGCCCGAAGGATGAAGGGATGTGATGTCCGTTTTCGACTGGGAGACGAGCCGTGAAGGGGTTGGACGCCAGGCACGCCTGGTGAGCCACAGATCTGTGATCATCCTTACTGTGACGTCTCTTGGCATACCGGCGATTTTCTGGCTCCGGCTTTACGGATTCGCGGAGTGGGCGGTCGCGCCGCAAGGCGTGGACCGCTAGAACCAGATGGGTGACTGGACGGAACGGCTTTGTCCGTTTCTGATCCGATCAGAACGAAGCAACGACGGATTCAAAACGGCGGGCCATCCCCAGGCCAACGGGGTGTACGGAGCAAAGACATGAAGCGAAAAAAGAAATCCGCCTCACGGCGGCGCGGGGAAATATTGTCTGTTGACACCTACTCTTTGATGGGTGACCGTAACACAGCGCTTCTACCGGGCGATCCTCACCCCTTGATGAGAGCGACCCATCTTGATCATTCTTCTTCCACCCACAGAAATGCCGCAAAGCGCCGTGTCGCCGGCAAGGCGCAGGATTTTCACACAACGGGTCATTCGTTCACACCTGGAAACGGGCTCACGTATGTAGTCCACCCAGTCCATAAGAACGTCCGCCCGACATCCAAGTCTTTCAGCCAAACGTATTGACCATCGGTGGCCTGCCACCTTCCCTGGCCTAGATGTCCGCTCAAAAACGAGGGGCCCGCCTCCCGCGACGTCAAACCAGCGTGACAAGACCCCGCGCGCACGCGCCATAAGAGCGGTGGCCCCGTGCATGGCGACCAGCCTATCCAATTCCTCTTCCCGCCCGTTCCGTAACGCGGCGGCGACCATCAAAGCCAGGTCCAACCAGGGCAGCACCGGTCCAATCCGCAGCACGCGATCGCGAACCTCCTCTTCGCTGGCACAGGTTCGCAGGCGCGCTTCCTTTTCAACATGCAGGACGGCAAGGAGGATCTGCGCGGCGTCGTTTGTTCTATCCAGAAATACATCGGTGCCGACACGGGGGCCAATCGCGTAGGGATGATCCACCGCCCAATGCACATCAATGGGCACTTGCCCATCAGGG
>CAYHEL010000303.1:0-3315 GCA_964355415.1 uncultured Verrucomicrobiota bacterium
ATTGGGCCTGGATGCCGTGGAACGCTGCATTCAGGCGGAAAAACCAGGACTGATCATCACGACGGACTGCGGCAGCGGCTCGCATGAGGCGGTGGCCGCCGCCGCCGCAGCCGGCGTGGATGTCGTCGTAACCGACCATCATGAGATAATCGGCGAACCGGTCAACGCCGTGGCCGTGGTAAATCCCAAACTGGGATCCGACCCCTCCGCGCGGGTTCTCGCCGGGGTAGGGGTGGCATTCAAGGTCTGCCACGCCCTCCTGAAACGGGGCCGCCAGCGGCGCCGAAAACACGCTTCGGACGTGGATCTTCGCGATTATCTTGACCTGGTCGCGCTGGGCACGGTCGCAGACGTGGTTCCTCTATTGCACGAGAATCGCATTCTGGTGCGTCATGGTTTGACCCAATTGAACCGGGGACAACGGCCCGGTCTCAAGGCGTTGGCGGAGGTCGCCGGCATCAAAGGCGAACAGGGCGCCTACCATCTTGGCTATATCCTCGGCCCCCGTATGAACGCGGCAGGCCGTCTCGGGAAAGCCGACGAGGCGCTGGAGCTTCTGCTGACTGACAACGCGGAGCAGGCCTTGGTGTTGGCCGCCTACTTGGATGCGGCCAACCAGGAAAGAAAAGTAATCGAGGCGGAAATCATGGAGTCCGCCCGTGAGCAGATCAGAACAGGTCATGACCCCGCCTGCGACTTCGGAATCGTGGTCGGCGATGCCGGTTGGCATATCGGCGTTCTCGGAATTGTTGCCTCCCGTCTCGCAGGTCGATTTGGTTGTCCGGTCATTGTGGTTGGTTTTGACGACGAGGGGAATGGCCGGGGATCATGCCGCAGTATTGAGGGGTTTGACCTGCTTGAGGGTCTGAAACCCTGCAGCGGCCATCTGAAACGGTACGGCGGGCACGGAATGGCCGCTGGACTGGACGTCTCGCGGGAGTGTTTTGAACCCTTCCGGGCGGCATTTAGGAAATCCTGTGCGGATATTCTGAAGGGACGAAACCTGACAAAGTCCCTCTCTATTGACGGATGGGTGACGTTGCCGGAGGTTCTGGATCCATCGTTTCTCGAGATCATCAGCCGTCTTGAACCCTTTGGCGAAGGTAACCGGGAACCCGTATGGGCGATTCGGAACGTGCAGGTCATCGGCGCACCGCGCCGGGTCGGAAAAACCCATCTCAAATTCCGGGTGGGGGTGGGCGCCGAATCCTGCGAGGCCATCGGGTTTAACCTGGGCGACCGACTCACTGATTTTCCGGAAGGCCCCCTTGACATTGCCTTCACGTTGCGGACGAATACCTATCTGGGCCGCACCTCTCCCCAACTTCATCTTCAGGATTTCAGGGCACATTGATAATTGCTTAACTCCAGATAATATGAGATTTTTTCACATTTGTGCTTCAAAGAGTTTGCCATGAAGCAGATGATGTCTCAATGAACAGCAACGGTAATGTACATGGGAGAAGTCAATGAGTTCGAGAGTGATCATGTCCTTGAGTGTGTTGTTCATGTCTGTCGTGCTCTCCAGGGGGGCGGGGGCGCCGTATCATTCGCCGGAGCACCTGGCGGTGAGTTCGGATGGCGCCTGGCTGGCGGTGTCGGATGCCACGGCTGGAAGCGTGGCGCTGCTGGATGGATCGGCGGGCGCCGTGAAGAAGACCGTGGCGCTCAAGGGAACGCCCCGGGGCGTCGTTTGGCATAACGGACTTCTCTATGTAGCGGAATATGACGCCGGCACGGTGGCCGAGGTGGATCCGGCGTCCGGTTCGGTCAAACGGCGGATTGCCGTTGGTCCGAAACCGTGGGGACTTGCCGTTGCGCCGGCCGGAGGGGTGTTGCTGGTGGCGGAATTCGGACTGGCGCAGTTGATCGCCGTGGATCTGGCTTCCGGGAAGGAAACCGGCCGTGTTCCTCTGCTGGGGTTGTCCCGCTATGCGGCCGTCACGCCAGACGGGAGTCTTTGCCTGGTGGTGAACAGCGCGCCGGTTGGAGATGCGCGCAACAGTGACCATGCCTGTGCCCTTTCGGTTGTTGATCTGAAGACCCTGGCCAAGACCGGCGACATTCTGCTGCCGCCGGGTTCGACCAATCCGCGGAACATTGCGATTTCGCCCGACGGCAACTGGGCCTATGTGGTTCACGGAATCGGCCGGTTCACCCTGCCGACAACGCAGTTGGAGCGGGGGTGGATCATGACGAGCGGCCTGACGATTATTGACCTGGCCAAACGGTCCGTCTATGCCACGTTGCTTCTGGACACGATCTCCCAGGGCGCGGCGGATCCTTGGGGGTTCGCCCTGGTGCCCGACGGCAAGACGGCCTGGATAACGTTGGCCGGATGCAACGAATTGGTTCGCCTCAACCTGGAGTTCTTGCATCTCCTTCTCTCCGGGAAGGCCTCCCGTGAAGAACTCGGTAAAGTGCCCCCCGATTCCCTCTGGAAAATGATCTCCACCAATCCATCCAATCGGGTGGATCTGGTTAACGACCTGGCTGCGCTGTATATCTCCGGCGCCAAGACGTCGATCCCCTTGCCCGGCAGGACCCCCCGTGGTGTCGCCGTGCTCCCCTCCGGCAAGGTGGCCGTTGCCGAGTACTTTTCTGGCACTCTGGCCGTGGTGGATGCCCGGGGTTCCAATCAGCCGCCGCGTCTGGTCACGGTCTCATTGGGTACGCAACCTGCAGCCGATGCGGTACGCCGCGGGGAGGCGGCGTTCCATTCGGCTGACCTGTGTTTCCAGCGATGGCTATCCTGTTCCAGTTGTCATCCCGAAGGGCGGGCCGACGGATTGAACTGGGATCTCCTCAACGATGGCATCGGCAATCCCAAGAATGCGAAGAGCATGGTGTGGTCTGCCAGGACGCCGCCAGTCATGGCGCATGGCGTCCGGGCCAGCATGGAAGAGGCCACCCGAACCGGATTTATGTTTATCCAGTTCCGTATCGCGGACGAGACGATCATGGACGATGTTCGGGCCTACCTGCGCAGTCTGGAACCCGAAAAGAGTCCCTTCTTGGTGAAGGGAGCACTGTCTGACACGGCCAAACAAGGCAAGGACATCTTTGAGACGAAGGGCGGTTGTGTGCAGTGCCACGCCGCCCCGCTGAACACCAATCTGAAGTCCTACGATGTCGGAACGCGGCACGAGGCCGATACTCAGAGCGACTTCGACACTCCAACCTGCATCGAGATGTGGCGCAGCGGTCCGTATTTGCATGATGGCAGTTCGGCGACGTTGCTGGATATGATCACGACCGGGAACAAAGGCGATAAACACGGCACCACATCCCGTTTGAGCAAGGATGAGCGGGACG
>CAYHEL010000304.1:0-3302 GCA_964355415.1 uncultured Verrucomicrobiota bacterium
CAAAAAGCCGGGCATATTTCACGGCATCCTCGCGATGACCCAGCCGCCCCGCGATCTCCGCCAGCAGGTGGGCACTGTAGGCGAAGAACGCCGTGCCGATGAGATCCTTTGGCGTTCCGCCAAAGACATTGCCTGAGCCGTCCTGGGCCAGCCAGTCACCGTACCCCTGCTGCGGCGAACCGGTGTAGGCGCGGATCAGGTCGCGACTCTTCTTCCGAAGACTCTCGACGAACCGGCGGAGATGGGCGTAATGCTCCGCCAGCAAACGCGTGTCGCCGTAGCACTGGTAAATGGTCCACGGACAAATAATAACGGCATCCGACCAGGCCGGTCCGCCATCGTTATCCGGATTCAGCACATTGGGAACCACTGAGGGGATGGTGCCGTCGGCCGATTGCGCGTCGGCGAGGTCGTTCTGCCACTTTGTGAAGAACGGGGCCACGTCCATGTTGAATGCCGCCGTCCGGCAGAACACCTGCGCATCACCCGTCCACCCCAACCGCTCGTCGCGTTGCGGACAATCGGTGGGCACTTCGAGGAAGTTCCCCCGCTGGCCCCACTGGATGTTGTGCTGGAGTTGATTCACCAACTTGTCCGAGCAAATGAATTCGCCGGTCGCAGGGGTGTCACTATGCAGTACGATACCGGTTAGCGCGTCGCGCGTCGGCGTTCCGGGGAACCCGCTGACTTCAACGTATCGGAACCCATGGAAGGTAAACCGCGGCTCCCAATTCTCGACGCCTTTACCTGCCAGGGTGTAATGATCGGTCGCCCGCGCGGATCGCAGGTTTGCCGTATAGACCGACCCATCGGAGTTCAGAACCTCCGCATACCGCAACGTCACCGTCTGCCCGGCCTTGCCACGCACCTTCAAGCGGACGCGACCCACCATGTTTTGACCGAGATCGAAGATCCATTTACCGCCCTTGTTTACGGGTGCCGCCACGGGCTTCAGTTCCATCACCCGCCGCACCGGCGGCCCCAGTCTCGCCACCAGCGGGGCGGCTGGCGCAGGAAAGACAATGACAGACTGCCCGTGCGTCGGCGTCAACCGGGCATCGAAACTCTCACCCATCAGCAGGTCGGATTCCAGCACCGGACCCGGCGCGGCTTGCCAGGACTCATCCGTGACCACCACCTGCCGGGAGCCATCGGCAAGGGTGAGTTCAAGTTGCGCCAGGAATCGCGGGCGGTCAACCTGGCTCTGCCGCGGACTCCAGCCTACATGCCCGACGGCCCAACCGTCGCCGAGTACTGCGCCGACCTTGTTGACGCCCTGCTTCACTAAACTTGTTACATCGTACACCTGGTATTGAATGCGCTTCCCGTAGTCGGTCCAACCCGGCGTAAAGACCTCATCGCTGACGCGTTTGCCGTTGAGTGTGACTTCATACAACCCGAGCGCCGTCACATACAGCCGTGCCGAAACGGCCTGTGAACTGCCGCGGGGCAGTCGAAATTCCTTCCTGAGAAACGGACAGGGCGATGTCGTCTTCGGACCTCCCAACCACGGCGCACCAATCCATTGCGCCTGCCAGTCGGATGGCTCGAGCAACCCCATCTCAAACCAGGCATCCGGGCTCCAGGTTGACACTTTTCCATGGGCGTCCCAATAACGGACTTTCCAGTTCACGCGCTGCCGCGAGCGTAACGCGGGCCCGGAGTAAACCACATGCGTGCTTTGGCCCGATATGACTTTGCCTGTATCCCAACCGTTATCGGCCACAATCTGACAGGCGGTTTGCCGGGCGCCCTGGCGCGGATCGTTAAGCCACCACGACAGGCGCGGTTTCGCGAGGTCAAGTCCAAGCGGGTTGGTCACGTATTCGCAGGTGAGATGGTTGGGTTTGATCATGTTTATCGCCTGTTTCTGTTTACTGTTAATGATGGAAATACGCAAAACAACATACCGATTATCCTGATTAAGTCTATTTTTTTCCCTTACGTCCAGTCAACGGTCTTGACATCTCCGATCCTTGGAGGACAATTCCCCTTCGAACCCTTTTGATCAGCAGGTTCATCGGGAAACAACCGCATGTCATCAACCTCACTATGGCCGGGATGGAGCCGCATACGGGAGTTCCTGGGCGCGAGACGCAGTATGACCGGTCTTCTTGGGATGATCGTTCTCGTTGGCATGGGCGAGCATATGGCGGAGCGTTTCCTCCCGCTCTACCTGCAACAACTGGCGCAGGCCTCGACCGCCGTCATGGCCATCGGCCTGCTGGCGGGCATGGATGATTTGCTATCCGCCCTTTACTCTTTCCCGGGCGGGTATCTGAGCGACAGACTCGGCACGAAGCGCGCCCTGCTCGTCTTTAATGCCCTCTCCATGATCGGCTACCTGTGCGTTATCCTGATTCGATCCTGGTGGTCGGTGCTGATTGGCGCGGCGTTCTTCATTTCCTGGTCAGCCATCTCGCTGCCGGCAACCATGGATCTGCTGGCCAAGATCGTTCCCCGGAACCGGCGCACCATGGGCGTATCGGTTTTGGCGCTGGTGCGGCGCGTGCCCAAGATGCTGGGGCCGGTCGTGGGGGGCGCGTGCATCGCGGTGTGGGGCGTCGAACGCGGCGTTCGCGCGGCGTTCATGCTGGCGTTGGCGCTCGCCCTGGTTGCCTCCGTATTGCAGCAATGGATGATCACGGACGACTCGAAGGACTCCAAGGTCGCGGAATCCAGTCCGTTTCGTCTGTGGCGCGAGATGCCCGCCAGTCTGCGCAATCTGCTCTGGTCGGACATTCTGATTCGTTTCTGCGAGCGCATTCCGGACGCTTTCGTGGTTATCTGGGCCACACGCACCGTGATGTATCCCGTCTCCGAACTCACGTTCGGCTGGCTGTCCGCCATCGAGAACATCACTGCGGTGCTGGTGTACGTCCCCGTGGCAGTCATGGCCGACCGCTTTGGGAAGAAACCCTTTGTGCTGATTACCTTCGCCTTCTTCACTTGTTTTCCGATCGCGTTGCTGCACTCGCAGTCATTCGGCCCCTTGCTGGCGGCATTTGTGCTTCGCGGACTCAAGGAATTCGGCGAACCGACCCGCAAGGCGCTGATCATGGATCTGGCGCCGGAGGGACGCAAAGCGGCGATGTTCGGATTGTATTATCTCATTCGCGACGTGCTCGTCGCCTTTGCGGCCTTCGGCGGGGCGCTACTGTGGCGTATTTCGCCTGAACTGAATCTGAAGGTCGCGTTTGGCTTCGGCATCCTGGGAACCCTCTGGTTCGCATGGCGGGGACGGGGTTGAAGTGGCGTACCTGGCAGGGATCGAACCTGCAACCTTCTGATTCGTAGTCAGA
>CAYHEL010000305.1:0-3288 GCA_964355415.1 uncultured Verrucomicrobiota bacterium
TTCGGCAGAGCCCGGGCGGTGGGAGAATCCGTCCATTCAGGGGCGGTGTCGAGATCCTCGAAAACGCGTTCAGACCCCGCCATGGAGATCATGGCCTGATTGTAGAGGTTGCCGAGGGAGGTGATGGGATTGAAGAACGTTCCGGTCAGGAAAAAGAACTGGATCAGGGTTCCCACCGGCATGGGGTGCGAACTCGGGGTGATCACAAAGTAGCCCCCAAGCAGGATCAACGCCGCTGTAAAGAATTGGGAACTGAACTCCAGAAGCGGCAGGAATGTTCCCGATGTGCGGGCGAGATCAAGATTGGATTGGGAATGGTCTGCGACCAGGTCGCTGAAGATATCGGAGTTGAGGGATTGCCGCACAAATCCCTGCGTCACCCGGATCCCGGAGACGGATTCCGACAAGGTCGCCGTGATCCGGCTGAAACTTTCCTGATTGGCCCGAGTGGCCGCAGACCAACGTTTTTGAAACACCCTGTTCAATCCCCAGATGACGGGGGCCATGGCCATCACGACCCCGAATAATCGCCAGTCAATCCAGAGCATCATGATGGCGGCAATGATCATCTGTCCGCCTTGAACACAGGAGACAAAAACGATATCCTGCACCCCGATTCTCACCGCTTCAACATCAGAGGTCAGACGGCTGATGATCCGTCCGAGTTTGGTCTTGTTAAAATAACTCATCGGCATCCGTAGCAAATGGGCAAAGATCTCTCGGCGAAGGTCATGGATGACCCGTTCGCCCAACAACAGGCCAAGCCGCATTCGAAAATGGAAGGTCAACTGGGTCAAGGCTGCAAGCATGCCGAACCCCAGTGAACACCAGACCGTCGCCTTGAAATCGCCGCGGGTGATCGGGCCGTTTATGATGGCGCCGATGGACCAGGCCAGAAGGGGAATCTGGAGGGCTCGAATCAGAACCAGCCCGGTCAGCGTATTCCGGATCCGGGCATGTGGTTTTGTGTAGAGGAAGAGGCGGCGTATGAGCCGCCATTCCAAAGGACGCTGTTGCCGTTCCTGCTCGCTGGCGCGTTTAATGGTGATGGCCAAAGGGGGAGTCGAGGGGGAGGTCATCGTTCAATCCCTTTCCCGGTTCCCGCACTCAGAAGACTCAGGCTTTCCTCGTCAACAACCTGATATTGGGCCAGACGCTGGTAGGGACCCTTGGCGTTGATAAGTTCGGCGTGAGTGCCCATCTGGACACACCGGCCCCGGTCAAGCACGAGGATGGAATCGGCCTTCCGCAGGGTGCTTAACCGGTGGGCCACGACAAAGGTGGTGCGGCCGCGCATGGCGCTCTCCATCGAGTCCATGATCTCATGTTCGGTCTGGGGATCAATGGCCGCCGTGGGATCATCCAGAATCAGGATTGCCGGTTCCAAAAGGATGGCCCGGGCAATGGCAATGCGTTGGCGCTGGCCTCCGGACAGATCGGCGCCCCTCTCGCCGAGAACGGTGTCGTATCCGTGTGTAAGATTCATGATGAAGTCGTGAGCCGAGGCGATCCGGGCCGCGTGTTCGATCTGAGCGCGTGTTGCGTTCGGGGTGCCAAAGGCAATGTTGGCCCCCACGGTGTTACTGAATAGGAAATTCTCCTGAAACACAATCCCGACATTCCGGCGTAAATCGTCAAGATTCAGAGATCGGGCATCCACGCCGTCGATCAGGACGCGTCCACGGCCGGGGTCATAGAAGCGGGGTATCAGGCTTAAAAGCGTGCTTTTGCCCGACCCCGTTGCGCCGATGATCGCCAGGCACTGGCCGGGATTGACGTCGAAACTGAGATCCCTGAGTACCGGATTGGGCGCCGCATACTCGAACCAGACATGCTCAAACGTCACGGCCCCGCGGGCACGGGGAATCGCTCTGGCATCCGGTGGACTCGTAATCTCGATGGGGGCATCCAGTACTTCAAAGACGCGCCGGGCCGATGTCAGACTCTCCTGAACACTGTTTGCGATATTGACGATCCCGGACACCTGGGTTGAAAACTGCTGCAGCAATCCGGCGAACACCACGAGTCCCGTGCCCAAAGGCAAGGCTCCGCGGATCACCAGCATTCCGCCATAGATCAGCAGGATCACAAGGTTCACCTGGGTTATGAAGCCGATGGTCGGCGAGTATCGACTGACGCGATCCAGAATCCAGAGTTTCTGGTCATACACCTCGCGGTTGGCGCCGGTAAAGCGCGCGATCGTTTCAGGTTCTCGCGCAAATCCCTTGATGACATGAATCCCCTCGACGCTTTCAGAGAGCACCAGAATCATCTTATCCACCAGCGTTCGGTTTTGGTTGTAGGCCGGACGCACCAATCTTGAAAAGTGGGCTGACAGGATCACGAGTAGTGGCGTTGTGCCTAAACAGACGAGTGTCAGGGTGACATGAATGTTCAGCATATAGACCAGGTAAACCGCCAGGGACAGGATCATGATGACGGTCTGGATGATGACGCCGTCAATGAAGAGTCGCGTGGACTGGACATCGCCGGTGACCCGGTTGATGATTGAACCGCTCGCGTTTTCATCAAAAAAACGAAAACTCAGGCGCTGGAGTTTGCTGTAGATACGGGATCGGAGATCGACGACAATATCGCGCTGAAGGAGGTTGGCCAATTCAAGGGAGTAGAAGTAGGTAAAGAGCGCCCTGAGGGCCGCCATCAGAAGCATTGCCGCGCAGATACCCGCCACCACGGATATCGGCGCCCAGTGGGGTGGGGGGGCAAGATGGAACGGCCAGAGCGGCGCCCTGGTGGCCGGTTGGATTTCATGACGAATAAAGTCGATCCCCAGACCGGTCAGTCCCAATCCGCACAAGCCGAGCGCCAGCAGCGATGTCTGAAAGGCCAGAACCTTGATGCAACCCGCCCGGTAGCGCCAGGTGAGCTCCAGCAGGCGTTTCACCAGAACCGAATTCGACACTGAAGCCGCCCCGTTTTGATGGGATAAATCCATACCTTCTATTCTTGGATGTCCTCTTTGCGAAGCCATCCAATTCCTTTCGGGCATGAGATCCGGAGCCATCCCTCGCGTTTCGACTCGACGTTGACCCCGATTCCCGGTTTCAGGGTAAATAATTCAGATGACGATTCCGCGGGAGCGAGTCTGATGCTCACATCACCGGTTCCGCGCAGGGTAACCTCCCTGTTTCCCGACAGTCTGCGCCACAGGGATTGCCACGCCGATTCCCGCGGGGGCCGAATCTTGCCCTTGCCGGAAAGGGATCCTGCCTCGTTGGTTTGTCCGGCGATGCGGGAGGGGCTGTAGGGTTGCTGAGCAGGGATGCG
>CAYHEL010000306.1:0-3273 GCA_964355415.1 uncultured Verrucomicrobiota bacterium
AACCCGGTCGGAGGCCCGTCCGATCCGTTCCTCGCTCCATGATTCGGTCGCGTGGGCGCGGGAGAGACGGATGCCTGACAAGGTTTCGGACAGATGTGACAGGAACGAGGATTCGGCATGACGGAAGGCCTCGGTCTTGCGCCGCACGGGTTTCCACAGGAGACGTGCCAGGGTCAGGTTGATCGGCACGGCGGCGGCAATCACCACCAGCAACAGGGGATTTCTCCAGGCGATGATGCACAGCATCACGAGGATCGTGGTGCCTTGCATCATGATTTGTTCAGACAGGAACTGCTGCAATCCCTCGAGGCGGCTGGTGTCCAGGATGAACTTGTTCTGGATTTCACCCGCCCGGGCCCGATCATGAAACGTCAATTCCAGACGATTAAGCCGGTGGATCAGGGATCGGCGCAGATGAGCCGTCAAGGTCCGGTTGATCCGGGAGAGCATGAGACGGCCGATGGTGGTGGTCATCACGTTTACGACGCACAGGCCGAACGTGGCGCCCAGGACGGGAGGGAGGGCTTGGATGGCCCGTTCCGGGTGGGTCGGATCGATGTGATCGATCAAATATCCAGTCAATAACGGGAAGATATAGACCGGACAATGGCGCAGGTTCTGGAGCATCCAGATGACCCCCCACTGCCAGCGTGAACCGGGTTGGAGGCGGATATAGGCGCCGATGACGGATGCTTTCCTGCCGTCATGCGCGACGGTGGCGGAGCGGATCAGTTCTGGAGACAACGCCGGACTGAACCGGCCGATGTCGGGGTCTTCCGCGCCGCGCCGTGGATCCGATAAATTCATCCCGCGCAGAATATCCAAACTGATGCGGTTGTCCAACCGAAACAGCGCAGACCGCGCGGCAGACGGTTGGAAACGTGGTCACGGGTGCTGTCGGCGATAGGCGGAGGGCGAGAGCCCGAAGGTCTTGCTGAACTGGCGGATGAAATGACTGTGGTCATAGAATCCGCACTGGGTGGCGATGTCGGTGATTTTGGTCGACGTGGAGGTCAGAACCTGGCAGGACTTGTTGAGGCGTAGCCTGATCAAGTATTGTAGAGGAGTGAAATCTATGATTGAATTCTATCGTTGTTATGGAATGCAGGTTTTCAACTACGCAAGGAAGAATCTCAATCATGTCATGGTTTAAGAGCGCGAAAGATGTCACGGTCGGTGTGATCGGGTATGGCGGCGCCTATAATATGGGCAAGTGCCATCTGACTGAAATGAAGAAGGCGGGCATGACGCCTGTTGCCGTCGCGGAACTCGATCCTGCCCGGCTCGTTGTGGCGCAGCAGGATTTTCCCGGGATCGAAACGTACCGGACCGTCGACGCGATGCTCAAGAAGTCGGCGGTTAATCTCATTGTGTTAATTACGCCCCACAACACCCACGCGCCTCTGGCGTTACAATGTCTCAAGGCGGGTCGGCATGTGGTCGTTGAGAAACCCATGGCGATGACTACCGCAGAATGCGACGTCATGATTGCAGCCGCTAAGAAATCCAAGGTTATCCTCTCCACCTATCATAACCGGCATTGGGACGGACATATACTTGGCGCCCTGCAGGCCATTCGCAAGGGGTCCATCGGCGACGTGGTTCGCGTGGATGTGGAAATGGGCAATCTGGCGAAACCCAGGGACTGGTGGCGCACCAGCAGGAGTATCTCGGGCGGCATCCTCCTGGATTGGGGGGTGCACCTGTGCGAGTACATCCTGCAGATCGTGGACTCCGATATCACCGAGGTCAGCGGCTTCGCAAAAACAGGCGTGTGGGCCAGCCAGACCAAGTGGAAGAAAGACACCAATGAGGATGAGGCGCATGTCGTGGTGCGCTTTGCCAACGGCATGTGGGCCTCGATCCTGATCACGTCGCTGGATGGCCGAGCCCATCAGCCCTGGTTCAAAATCATAGGAACCAAGGGGACGATGTCGGTGGAATGGGGCGCGATTGAGATCACGAGGCTTGATGGCGAGAACCATGTGACCACCCGCGTCCCGAATCCGCCCAGCGAGGGCTGGCGTTTCTATCAGAACGTTGCCGACCATTTAACCAAGGGGAAGACATTGGTCATTACCCCCGAGTGGGCGCGCCGTCCCATACACATCCTCGACCTGGCCAACCAGAGCGCGAAGTGCGGGCATGCTCTGAAGCCGAAATACAAGTAATCACTGTGTTCAACAATAATGGAGTACTTTCAATAACAAATCAGGAGATATGACCATGGCCTCAACGAAGAAACTGGATGTCGTCAAGGTGGGTATTGTCGGGTGTGGCGGCATTGCCAGGGGCAAACATCTGCCCAGTCTCAAGAAATTACCCAATGTGGAAATTGTTTCATTTTACGACATCATCCCTCAAAAAGCGGCTGATCTCGCCAAGACGTATGGCGCCAAGGATGCCCTGGTGTGCGGGAACCTTAAAGAAATGCTCAGGAACAAGTCCATTGACGTGATCCATGTTTGCACACCCAATAAATCCCATTCTGAAATCACCGTTGCCGCGTTGGAAGCAGGCAAACACGTCATGTGCGAGAAACCCATGGCCAAGACCGCAGCCGGCGCCCGGAAAATGGTTCAGGCCGCGAAACGCACCGGCAAGAAACTCACCATCGGTTACCAGAACCGGTTCCGGGCGGATTCCCTGCTCTTGAACAAAGTCTGCCGGGACGGGGAGTTGGGGGATATCTATTATGCCAAGGCCCATGCCATTCGCCGTCGCGCCGTGCCGACCTGGGGTGTTTTCCTGAACGAGGAGGAGCAGGGCGGGGGGCCGTTGATCGACATCGGCACCCATGCCCTGGATCTGACTCTGTGGATGATGAACAACTACAGGCCGAAAAGTGTCATGGGCTCTGTCTACCATAAACTCGGGCATCGGAAAAATTCAGCCAATGCCTGGGGTTCTTGGGATCCGAAAAAGTTTACGGTCGAGGATTCCGCCTTCGGGTTTATCACCATGGAAAACGGGGCGACGATTCTTCTTGAGTCCAGTTGGGCCATCAATTATCTCCAGGTTGGCGAGGCCTTGACCACCCTGTGCGGCACCGAGGGGGGCGCCGACATGTGGGATGGGTTGCGTCTGAACGGCGAAAAACACTCCAAACTATTTGTCAACAAAGTGGAGATGTCAACCGGCGGGGTTGATTTCTACGACGGCACCAAGGACAACGCGGCGGACAAGGAAGCCCGGATGTGGATTGACAGCATTGTCAATGACACGGATGCCATGGTGTAGCCCGAAGAGGCGCTGGTGGTGACGGAAATATTG
>CAYHEL010000307.1:0-3260 GCA_964355415.1 uncultured Verrucomicrobiota bacterium
CGATAAGCCAGATAAAGCAAGTGGCTCAAGCCATTGAAGATCTCAAACGGCGGGATCTTGGATACCCCGGAACGGCGATCCTCAAAACAAATGGGGATCTCCGTCATGCGCACTCCCCAAACCCATCTTGCCGGATCGGTGGACGACCTTGAGGCGGGGATTGAGACTCGCGAGTTCATCCAAACTCCGCCCGGTTCCGTCGGGAAAATGGTCGTTGATGACCAGCATATCGTACCCGGCATTCAAACCCAGGACATGATTGTCGTGTCATGTATTTGAAGTGCCACAACATGTCATGGGTGGAGGGAGGAGGGTGTCAGTGCTCAAACCAGAATACGATTGAGGGTGGAGATGGTTCGCCGCACTTTGGAATCAGGCCAGTCGTAGGGCGTGCGGACAAGAAGAGTGCGCTTGAGCAAGTCATCGGTCGGCGCCAGCGGCCGGTCATAGTTTGTCCGGATCGCGCGATTGGCGGGATGCTTGAAACAATCCCAGTCCGGATGGTGTCCGCCCACGCGGCCGTTGACCACGCCCCACGCGGAGTACACATGACGTCCGGAGTTGATGGGCCGATGCAGACTCACATGATCCTTCCAATCCGTTTCCGCCTTCTCGGCCGCCCCGGCGGAGGGCGCCTGAATCAGGAAGCACACGCCGCAGTTGCCGGACTCGTCATGGGTTTCAACCAGGCGGAAGCCCGCAGGCAGGCGCAGGCCTTCCATGAACAGGCGCCGGATATGCCGCAGTCGGGCGAGGATGCCGTCCAGTCGGCGAACCTGCTCGCGAAGAATGGCCGCATTGAGATCGTTGAAGCGGAAACTGCCTCCACAGAAGAACGCCTCGCTCATCGCGCCGGTTTCGGGCCAGACACTGCAACTGCCATCCTGGGCCATGAATGCGCGCTCGGCCAGTTTGGCGTCGGACGTGACAACCGCGCCGCCCTCGCCGCAACTGAGGATCTTGTACTGGTTGAAACTGAAGGCGGCCATATCGCCCCAGGCGCCCAGGCGACGCCCGCCGTAACTTCCGCCGACGGCCTGGCAGCAGTCCTCCAATACGCGAAGTCCATGGCGTTTCGCAATGCGGCGGATGGCGCGCATGTTGCAGGGCATCCCCTGCATGTGAACGGGGATGACACAGGCGGTATGACGGCGGATCTGTCGTTCCATGTCCGCCGGATCCAGGGTGAGGGAGTCGTCAATTCCCACCAGGATCGGAATCGCGCCGACGGCGGTCACGGCGAGGGCGGTTGAGATGAACGTGTAGGCCGGGACGAGAACCGACGATCCCGGACCGATACGCATGGCCTGAAGCGCGCAGATCAGGGCGCCGGTGCCGGACGTGACTCCGATCGCGGTCTTGACCCCCATAAGACCGGCCCACTCGCGCTCAAAGGCCGCGGTTTCCGCGCCGCCGTAGCGAAAAAATTTCCGTTGCTTCATCACGCGCGCCACGGCGCGAAGTTCCTCTTTGCCCATTTCGTACATGACGTCACTCCCCTGGGTTTATGCGACCGGTTGCGCCATGGCCTTGCGCTCATCAATGGCGGATCGGATGGCGTGCATGCGGGCGCGGGACAACGGATAAAACAGGATGGAAATAATGCCGACAACGAACCCGAGCGGCTGGGAAATAACCACCGCCACCAACCAGAAACGCATGGTCGCCTGCGTTTGCTGGGGAAGATCGCTGTTGAACCCGGAGAGGACGAGCACCGCCCCCTGCAACGCCAGCGAAATCGCCATGGCGAGATTTTCGGTGACGCCAAAAATGGATGAGTAAAACGCCTCGCGCCGATGTCCAAACTTCAACTCGTCGTAGTCGCAAATGTCCGCCAGCATCGAACTCTTGATCATCGGCATGGTATTGGTAAACACCCCTATAAGGAAGGCGGAGATCAGACAGGGCCACTGAAAGGTAATCGAATGACCCGCCGCGCCCCACGGCAGAAGAAACGTGAGATAGGCGCCATCGACCGTAGTGAAGGTGAATCCCAGCGAGGCGTAGGCGACCGCGCTCATCGCGAGCGTCAACAGCAACGCCGCCTTCTTGCCAATCCGATCCGTGAGCATGGCAATGGGCGCGGTCGCCAGGAAGGTCGCGACACTGATCGTATTGTACATCACGGCGCGACTGGTGGCTCCCAGCGTCTGATCCCCCTTCCCGACATAGTAAATCAGGAGAAAGAAGAAGAAGAAGCCGGTGACGTTCATGGCGAACCGCATGATGAAATTGCTGACCACCAACAGCCAGAACGGTTTGTTGTGGAGGGTCATTTTGACAGCGGACAGGAAAGGCACTTTCTTCTCGCCCTTGTGATCCTCCACTTTTTCCCGGCAAAACAGAATCGCCGGCAATCCGGTAAGCAGGATCATGACGGCCATGATGATGCTGACATGAAAGACGCCTTCAGACCCCTTGCTGATTTGTGATCGCCCCGGGCCCTCAAACCACATACACATGGGCAACAACCACGGGCCGATAAATCCCGCAATGGCCCCGGTGTACGAACTCCATTTGAACAACTGGGTTCGCTCGTTGTAGTCGGTGGTCATTTCGTACCCCATGGCCCCCCACGCGGTGCCATAGCACCCCTGTCCGATGTTCCCCAGAAGCAGGATCATCAACGCCAGGAAAAAGAACATCCCCCAACTCCACAACCCGTCCGATTTGGGAACCTGCCAGAACAACAAGCCGATGACAACGCTGAGGATCAAGCCTCCCAGCATCCAGGGTTTCCGGCGCCCCCAGCGGGATCGGGTATTGTCGCAAAGGTGACCGATGAGAGGCCCTGTGACAAACCCCACAAAGAGCGGCAGCGACTTGGCGAGGTTGACCAGGTTGGGGTTGTAATGCAACGCGTTGATGTAGATTTGGTTGACGAGTACGGCGAAGTTTCCGGTGATGCCCATGGAAAACGCGCCCAATGACCACCAGAAGCGGGTTCTCATCGGCACCTCCTGGCGCGGATGCCGGATTTCTTCGACGCTTTCTTTTTCAATCAAGTGATCCATGACACAGTCCCCTTTATTCCCTCCCGAGCCTTACCGGCACCGGCGAAGTCAGTTTGGTCTTCACTTTTCCGAGACGGTCACGCCACACCGTGACGGTAACCGGCCCGTGCGGGGTCGGCACCCTTCCGGAAACCTTTTTGAGCGGGCCCAGCGTCGGGGTGAACAGAATACGCGCGAAACCATCGACCGCCGGATCCGGTTCGACCCCGAGCACGGTCTGGAGGAATTCGATCGGCGGCGAAACCG
>CAYHEL010000308.1:0-3256 GCA_964355415.1 uncultured Verrucomicrobiota bacterium
AAGGCGTAAGTATTTGGGTGTCAAATGATCTTAACCCGGAATAGCATAAAAGGCTTTACCCTTATCGAACTACTCCTGGTCATCGCCGTGATCGGCATGTTGGCCGCGTTGTTGACGCCAGCCCTGCAATCCTCCCGTGAACGGGCCCGCCAGACCGCCTGCAAAAACAACCTCCATCAACTCAGCATCGCCCTGATCATGTACAAGGATGACATGAAGGATTTTCCGAACTGGCTGTCCGATCTTTCCCCCCGGTATATTGGAAAGGGAAGCGAAGGAGCCTATATCTGCAAGTCGGACCGGTTGCGCGGAACGGATCAGTATGCCTGCAAGCCGAGGGAACTCCTGGATCTGAGTCAATCGACCCCCCCCTGTGATGCAAACTATAAGAAAGTCAGTGACAACGACAGCAATCCCCTGCGCAGTTCCCCCGAGATTCACGCGTGCAGTTACATGTATGAATTCAGCGCAGCGCCCTGCGACGCCTGGGATTGGGTCGACTATGTGAACGACCCCTACACCAACCTTTCCTCAAATGCCACATGGAAGGAAGTCAAGAAATGCCAACTTGCCTACGGGGACACGGTCAATTCCAGTTACTCCGAGAGTCTTTTCCCTGTAATTCGGTGTTACCATCATTGGAAGGAACGTACCGTCGAAACGACGAGCACGAACAATCCCAAAGAGGGACTGACCCTCAATGTGTCTTACGCAGGCAACATCTACGAGGGGCCGTTGACGTGGGAATATACAAAATAATGGAGCCGACCACATGATCCAGAGAACCGTGCCTATCCTAGTTGTCTTATTGATCGCGGCGGGCCTCGCGGGCTGTACCACCACCCGCAAACCGGGAATGGTTGACTCCCCGGCGCTTGCCGCGCCGCAATTGGCGAAAGCCGAGGGCTTGTTCCAGAAGGGCGACTACACCGGCGCCATGCTGGAGTGCGTGGATTGGGCCCAGAAGGATCCGGATCTGGCGGGACTGGAATCGCTGCAGCAGCGAATCATGACTGAACTGGAGGCCCAGCGCGCCGCCCGCGCCGCCGCCCGCGCCGCCGTCACCGCCAAACGCATGGACACCGATGTCGCCCGCTCGAAGGATATTCCCGACACCTACGGCCTGAGGGGAACCGTCATGGGACTATCCTCACCCCTCCGCACGCCCAGCAAAGCCATGCAAAAGGCGCTTGAGAAGAAAGTCACCGTCCACCTCGACAATGTGGATCTGACCAACTTCATCCTGACCATCGGAACCTCGGAGAAGATCAACATTGTCACCGACAACGACCTGGCCACCAATAAAACGATGACCATTCATGCCGATCAGGTTCCGCTTTCCGAAATCCTGGACTACTCCGCCCGCAACTTTGGCATTGCCTTCTTCGTGGGCGACAACATCATCTGGGCCACGCCGAAGGATCAGAGCCGGCCCGGGATTCCGATGGAAACCCGCATGTACCGCTTGCGCAAGGGCATCGACGGCAAACTCGAGGTCAGTTCCGACGTGAAGACTGATGCTCCCAAGGACGACAGCACGTCCAAGGACGATAAAACGCCCGTCGTGCAGGCCATCAGGCGGTTCATACCCCAGGCGCCAGGGGCGGATCTGCTCTTCGACAAGACCTCTCATGCGCTCATCGTCAAGAATACGGTTGAGAATCTGGCCAAGGTTGAGGACATCATTGAGACCATGGATGTCTGCCCGCCCCAGATCCTGATCGAGGCCCGGTTCATCAGCACCGGGGTCACCGACCTGCGCGAACTGGGTATTGACTGGGTGCTCAACAGTCCCCTGTCCGTCACCAAGTCCGGCGGCAAGAATCAGACCCAGATCAACATGGGCGCCACGTCCGGCTTCACCGCACCGGTCAACGCCGCCCAGGGACTCAACATGACCTACGAAGGACTCCTGACGGATCCCATGTTCAAGGCCGTCCTCCACGCACTCGAAAAAACCGGCAAGGCCCGCACACTTTCCGTCCCCAAAGTCACCACCGTCAACAACAAGACCGCCAGTATCCGGGTGGGCGATGATTTCCGATACTACGACGAATACAGCATTCAAACCATCCCCAGTCAGGTCACGGGCACTTCCGGCAATACCGTTTACTCCTCACAACTGGTTCCGGTCGGCTCCCCCAAACTGGAGGAACTGGGCATCGAACTCAAGGTTCGGCCCAGTGTCGGCGCCGATATGAACAGCATCACCCTCCAACTCCTCCCCGAAATCAGTGAATTTGTCCGCTATGAAACCTATGAGGTGGGAACCGGGAACAATGGCAACAACGCCAACAATAACAACCAGAATTCCACAACGGTCTCGAACGGCACATCGACCGTGAAGCTGCCCATCTTCCGCCGAAGCAAAATCGACACTGAAGTCATCGTGCAGAGCGGCGAGACCGTGGTCATGGGCGGACTGATCACCTCCTCCGAGAGTAAACACAAGGACAAAATCCCCTTCCTGTCGGCCCTTCCACTGATCGGTCTGTTTTTCCAGAATGACCTGATCGACAACGATCAGAAGAACCTGCTGATTTTCGTGACCGCCACGATCATCTCGGAACGCGGCGAGAATCTGGTTCCGTTGGCGCCGCCCCGGACAGGCGCCCCGACGACGGCGTCGGCGAATGACGGAAAATAAGGGAACGCTTGTGGCCAGGAATAACCAGATACTCGGGCTCGATATCGGACGCCACACCGCCAAGGCGGTGTCGGTTGTCGCCAGGCGCGACGGTATTGAGATTTTGAGGGTCGAGACCCTGCGGCTGCCGGCCGGCGGATTTGACCGCAAGGATATTCTCGCCCGTTGGATCAAGGAGCATGATCTCGCCGGAGCCCGTTGCGTGATCAGCCTTCCCGGCCAGCAGGCGATGTTCCAACCCATGTTCATGGTGCCCGGCGACCCGCGCACCATCGAGCAGGCGGCCGCCATGGAAATCCTGAAGTTGCGTGACATCGCTTCTGAAACCATGTCCTACAGCGTGGCCTCGTTCGGCGGCAATCAGGGAGAGAGACGGGTTCTGATGGCGATGGCCCGCCCGGTTCTGATCGAAGAATCCATTTCCTGGATCCGGGATCTCGGACTGGACATCCTGGATATCCTGCCCGCTCCCGTGGCCCTGTTTAACGCCCTCGCACCCGCCCATGCCACGGAGGTCACTCTGTTTGCGCATGTCGGCAGTTCCACCACGGAAGTCGCCATCGGCAGTCCGGAGGGGTTGATGTTCGCACGGGCTTTCGCCGTCGGGGG
>CAYHEL010000309.1:0-3241 GCA_964355415.1 uncultured Verrucomicrobiota bacterium
TCGGGAGCTGATCAAGCTGATCTCCTATCTGCGTGATCTGTTGGCGAGCCGTGAGAAACTCTTTGCGGTGATCAAGGCCGACTTGATCGAGGTACGGAAGCAGTATGCCGACGAGCGGCAGACCAGTCTGGTGCCCGACGAGGGCGAAGTGAATATTGAGGATCTGATTGCCGACCGCGGCTACGTGATCACCATCAGCCACACCGGCTACATCAAGCGCACGGCGGTCAGCACCTACAAGGCCCAGCGGCGCGGCGGCAAGGGTGTGGCGGGGATGGAGACCAAGGAGGAGGATTACGTCGAGCACCTCTTCGTGGCCAATACCCATGACTACATCCTGTTCTTTACCTCGGCCGGGCGCGTTTACTGGGAGAAAGTCTACGAGATTCCCGAGGCGTCGCGTGCGTCCAAGGGCAAGGCGATCGTGAACATGCTGAACGTCCAGAGCGGCGAGACGGTTGCCGCCATGGTCAAGGTTCGCGAGTTCGCCGAGAACCAGTTTATTGTCTTTGCCACCGAAAAGGGCGTGGTCAAGAAGACCAACCTGGCGGCGTTCAGCAATCCCCGCAGTGCCGGGATCATTTCCATCGCCATTGATGAGGGCGACCGGCTGATCGGCGTGAAGCAGACGGACGGACACAACGAGATTGTGCTGACGACGCATGACGGGATGAGCATCCGATTCAAGGAGGATGCGCTGCGTGACCAGGGTCGCGACACCCGCGGGGTGTGCGGTATTACGCTCTCCGATGAGGATCGCGTGATTGGTCTGGAGATTGTGGATCCCCGCGCCACGTTCCTGGTGTGTACCGAGAATGGTTACGGCAAGCGTACCGGGTTCGGCGAATATCGGGTCCAGAAGCGCAGTGGCAAGGGCCTGATGACGATCCGGACGTCGGATCGCAACGGAGCCATTATCGGCGCCCACGCCGTGCAGGAAGGCGACGCGCTGATGCTGATCACGGCCCAGGGCCAGATGATCCGCATGCCGGTGGCCGATGTCCGGACGATCAGCCGCGTGACGCAGGGGGTTCGCCTGATCAATCTCGATGCCGGCGACAAACTCGTGGCCGCCACAACGGTCGAGCCTGAGGATGACGATGCGGTAGCGGAATCCGGGGAAGCCCCGGGCGCGTAACAGGCACTGACCGCGCCCGGAGGTCGCGGTCCACCTGAACAAGGCACCTTGTGTTTCCACAGGTGGACGCCGACCTCCGGGCGGCGTTTGGACTTTTGAAGGCGCCTGGAAAGCACAAACTGCGCCCGGAGGTCGCGGTCCACCTTGAGTGAAGCACCTGAAGGTTAAGGAAAACATGCGTACCTATCCTGGAAAACTGGGCCACTCAATTCCCGGATGGGTTCATTCTGGAGCGGTGTTTCACGTGCGGATTCGCGCCGATAGAAACACTTCGATCCCTTTAACCCACCCAGACTTGTCTGCCCGGTTGCTTGAGTCTGGCAAGCGTTACCACAACGACTCCAAGTGGTTTGTGCATCTTTTTTTGATCATGCCTGACCATATCCATGCACTTCTGTCATTTCCCTTGGAGCCGGGGATGAGCAGAACCATCGGTAATTGGAAGCGGTTCCATCAGCGGCAGAATGGTGTTCTGTGGCAGGACAATTACTTTGATCACCGAATCCGGGGGCAATCTGAATTTGACGAAAAGGTGGCTTACATCAGGCGAAATCCGGTGGTCAAGGGGTTGTGTCAGGCCGAGGGCGATTGGGGTCTGGTGATGGATTGCAGATCCTTTACAAGCACCTGACAGGAGCGAGCCCGCGCCCGGAGGTCTCGGTCCACCAGAACGCTGTACTGTGTGTTTCCACCGGTGGACGCCGACCTCCGGGCGGCGTCTGGACTTTTGAAGGCACCTGGAAAGCACTGACCGCGCCCGGAGGTCGCGGTCCACCTGAACGATGTGCCCAAAATCAAACAAGAACATGATATGGGATTGCCTTGCCATAATCATAGTGATAAACGAGTTAATCATGAGTTATTTTGTCAGAATGTGTGAAATTGAAGAAGCGTAGGAATGGGCGATATACAAAACATCATGTTGACATTCATTTAGAAATCATAGATACATGAACTCATGCATTCAGAGTTGGCAAAGTCTGACCCGTTGGGAGCCGCCATTGGCGGGAGGATCAAGGCGTTGAGGCGGCTTCGCCACCTGACGCAGTCGGAACTGGCCCGGCGGATTGGAATATGTGCCGGTCCGATGAATTCACTGGAAAAAGGGAAGCATGTTCCCTCCGGTCGTGTGTTGTATCGTTTGGCGGAAGCGCTGGACACCAGTGTGGATTCCCTGCTCGGTTTGGGAGAACGGCGATCAGAGGCGAGCCAGCCCGATGTTCCCCTGTATGTCGCCGAATCCGGCGCCTCATACGGGGCGGCGACCGCGACAGGAACCTGGCCGACGGCCATCATGGCGTCCCTGCCCGACGATCCGGCGCTTGGAGAGGATGAGCGGACGAGTGTGGATCTCATCATCCGGTCATTTCTGGCGTTGGAAGACCTGTGTGGGGCCCAGAAGGTTGCGCACGTTCCGCTTTACGTGCCCTTCTCGCGAACCGTTTCCGGGGTGGAGATGTGGGTTCAGCAGGTGAGGCAGGTTCTGGGGATCGGCCCGGCGGTGATATTCGATTATCTGGAACTGCTCGAAAACGCCGGGTTGCGAATTGTATTTTGCCCACTACCGGATCGGCTTCAAAGCCTGTCGTTCTACGATGCGAGGAATGCCAACGCATTCCTGATAGTGCGGCAGGGGATGAACGCCGAGCGGCAGCTTTTTGAGATCATCAAGCGATTGGCCTGCATTTACATTCACACGAGGAGCGCCTACGGCCGGGTGTCTTCGGTTGAGGCGGGGAACGGCATGCTGGATGACATTCATGCGGCCCGCCAGTTTGCGGCGTTATTCCTGATGCCGACTTCGGCGATACGGGCGAGTGTTGCGCAATTAGGGGTGAAGCCGGACGGCTGGACCTACGAGTTGTTACTGCGACTCAAGCACCGGTTCGGTGTTTCTGCGCAAGCATTTTTGATCCGGCTGGGCGAATTACAGTTGATCGAGGAAAAGGTGGCGGCCGGGTTGAAGGCGAAGATCGAGGCGCACTACAAGCGAACGGGATTTGGCGAACCCGATGCCACGCGCCGGGTCTTGTCGCCGAACGGGCGTCTGGGCGATTTGCTGTCCATCGCCTCCTGCAACACGGCAACGGTAGAAGAGGCCGC
>CAYHEL010000310.1:0-3240 GCA_964355415.1 uncultured Verrucomicrobiota bacterium
CCGTCGTCGGAGGCCGCCGTAAGGCCGTCCGCCCCTGCGGCGCCTGTCTCCAGGTGCTGGCTGAATTCTGCGATCCCGCCACCCCGGTCTTCCTGGCTCCCCTGGATAAACCGGACGCCGTCGAATACCTGCACCTTGGTAACCTCTTACCCGAGGCCTTTCACCTCCACGCCCAAAACCGCTGACCCACCCCATGTCCATGCAGACCTACCCCGCCCCCGCCATTCCCAGAACCCCCATCTGCACCGGCGCCATCACAGTCATCCAACGCCTCCATACGGCCGGCTTCATCGCCTATCTGGCAGGGGGTTGCGTCCGCGACCTCATCATGGGCCGCCATCCCAAGGATTTCGATATCGCCACCAACGCCATCCCCGACAAGGTCATTGACCTGTTCCCTGATTCCGTGGCCGTCGGCAAATCATTCGGCGTCGTTCGCGTACCGGTGGCGGACAACTGGTACGAAGTGGCCACGTTCCGCAAGGACGCACCCTACCTCGACGGACGCCACCCGGCCTCGATCACCTTTTCCGATCCTGTCACCGACGCCCAACGCCGCGACTTCACCGTTAACGCCCTCTTCTGCGACCCGACCACGCAGACCATCATTGACCACGTGGATGGAACAGGCGACATCACCCGCCGGCTGATCCGTGCAGTGGCCCCCCCCCTGGATCGCTTCCGGGAGGACCACCTCCGGCTACTGCGCGCCGTCCGTTTTGCCGCCACTCTGGACTTTGCCTTGGACCCTGCCACTGCAGACGCCATCCGCGCCACCGCCGCCAACGTCGCCACGGTCAGCCCCGAACGTATTCGCGAAGAACTCACCCGGCTTCTCCTCGAAGCCAATCGCGCCGGCGACGCCCTCGTCATGTTATCTGCCCTCGGCCTTCTCCCCATCGTACTGCCCGAGGTCCAGGCCATGAAGGGGACCGAGCAACCCCCCGAGTACCACCCCGAAGGCGACGTATTCCAGCACACCGTCATTATGCTGAACGCCATGGACACCGAGGACCCCCGGCTGGCCTGGTCGGTCCTGCTCCACGATGTCGGAAAACCTCCAACCGCCCAACTCAAGGATGGCCGCTGGCGCTTCGAACGACACGCCAATGTCGGCGCCGATGCCGCCCGGGCCATACTGGAACGCCTGCGTTTTTCATCCCATGACATCGAGGCCATCACCCACATGGTTGGCAACCACATGCGCTTCATCAACGTGGCATCAATGCGGCGCGCCACCTTGCGCAAACTCGTGGGCGCACCGACATTTCAAGCCGAACTGGAATTGCACCGCCTGGACTGCACCGCGAGTCACGGCGATCTCTCCAATCACCACTACCTCGGCGAGTTCCGTCGGCAAATGGACTCCGAACCCATGCTCCCGCCCCCGTGGATTTCAGGGCGGGACATCATGAAACTCGGCATCAAGGAAGGCCCTGAAGTGGGCGAGTGGCGCAAACGCGCCTATGACGCCCAACTGGAAGGAACCTTCCCGGATCGCAACTCACTGCTCACCTGGCTACGCGGAGAAATCCGCCAGCATCCCTCGTGATCAGGCCGCGACCGAAATGCTCTCGAGCGTGATCCGCCGCGAGACCACCATTGCCTTCGTGACATGGAACGCCCGAATCGTGCCGCGCCGGGGAACCTCAAACATCACATCGAGCATCAAATGCTCAAGGATCGCCCGCAACCCGCGGGCCCCGGTCCGTTTCTTGATCGCAATGCGGGCCAGTTCGCGCAACGCACTCTCCTCGAACGTCAATTTGACGTTCTCCATGGCCATCAACTTCTGATACTGGCGGATCATGGAGTTCTTCGGCTCCACCAACACCCGCACCAGATCGTCCTCACTCAACGCCTCCAACGTACTCACCACCGGCAACCGCCCCACAAACTCGGGGATCAACCCGTACTTCATCAGGTCTTCCGGCTCCACATGGTGCCCCGTGATTTCAGCCACCGGCTTCTCCGCCTCCGGCCCGAATCCCAACGCCAACTTATCCACGCGCCGGCGCAAAATCTCGTCCAACCCCACGAACGCACCACCGCAAATGAACAGGATGTGTTCCGTGTTGATCTTGATGTACTCCTGCTGCGGATGCTTGCGCCCCCCCTGCGGAGGAACATTGGCGACCGTCCCCTCCAGAATCTTCAACAGGGCCTGCTGGACACCCTCCCCGGAAACATCCCGCGTCAAAGAGGCATTGTCCGTCCGGCGCCCGATCTTATCAATCTCGTCAATGTAGATGATGCCCCGCTCCGCCCGCTTAACATCGAAATCCGACGCCTGCAAGAGACGCAACAGGACATTCTCAACGTCCTCGCCGACATAACCGGCCTCGGTCAGTGTTGTCGCGTCGGAAATGCTGAAAGGCACATCCAGACACCGCGCCAGCGTGCGCGCCAGCAACGTCTTGCCGGTCCCCGTCGGCCCGATAAGGAGAATATTGCTCTTCTCAATCTCCACATCCTGAAACAGCTTGTTCGCCTCGGCATGGTCACCCTGCTGCAAACGCTTGTAGTGGTTGTGGACCGCCACCGAGAGCACCTTCTTGGTGTGCTCCTGCCCCACCACATACTGGTCCAGAAACTTGAACATCTCGTGGGGCTTCGGCACCGAGACGGCCGCCGCCTTCTTCGGCGCAGGAGTCGCCGCCGCGCCCCCGGCCTGCTTGAACAAATCGCCGCACAGCGAAACGCAGCCGCGACAGATGAAAACCCCCGGTGGCCCCGCCAGCAAACGCCCCGTAATCTCGGGCGGACGGTTACAGAACGAACAAGACGCTTCTTTTTGCTTACCTTTGGCCATGATATCCCCTGTGACTCTTTATTAGGACCACCCGGACCCGATCAGGTCGCGGTCGGCGCCACTTTGCGACTGGCTAGCACCGAATCCACAAGACCGTACGCCTTGGCTTCGTCGGCCGACATGAAGAAGTCCCGGTCGGAATCCTTGACAATCACATCCAGCGGCTTGCCGGTATGATGCGCCAGAATCCCGTTCAAACGGTCACGCAACCGCAGGATCTCCCGCGCCTGGATACTGATATCCGTCGCCTGCCCCTGAACCCCTCCCCAGGGCTGGTGGATCATGATCCGCGCATTGGGCAGGGCAAACCGCTTGCCATGCGCCCCCGCCGCCAACAACACCGCCCCCATGCTGGCCGACTGGCCCACACAGTAGGTCGCCACATCGCACTTCAGAAACAACTACGTGTCGTAAATCGCACTACCGGC
>CAYHEL010000311.1:0-3231 GCA_964355415.1 uncultured Verrucomicrobiota bacterium
CATCGGGATAGTCTCCCCCATCGCAGAGTCCCCTCCCGTAGGTCAGTCCGTGGGCACGGTCTTTCACCGTTGCAGGACCTGGGAAAACGCCTATGATGTTGGGGACATCCGGGAAAATACAGGGAGCACCCGTCGGATGAATGACTGGTTGGCGGGACGAATGATGACAAACATACCACCAGAGATGATGATCACACACTGTGGATGGGGACTCTTCCCTTCCATAGTATTTCTTCCACATCTGACACTTCTTGTGAGCCTATATCTGCTCACTCATGGGCGGATAGGGGCGAACGGTGTTTTAGGGGCGGATAAAGGCTGTAAAGAAGTATTGGATCAAAGCCACCCTAATTTGCTGTCACCCCCTGTCATAGCCTATCGTAGCCTGTCATCGAGAATGCTTAAAGGCATACAATTTGGGTCTTAAAGGTGACAGTCGGCCAGGAAAGTAATCAAAACATTGGGGAAATTGGTTGCCGGACTAGGATTCGAACCTAGACAAGCAGATTCAGAATCTGCTGTGCTACCATTACACAATCCGGCAGTAGGTGGAGAGAAGTCCTTTCGGACTGCTGGCGGGGGAAGGATGCAAAAGACTCTGGGGGGCGTCAAGTTCTTTTCGACCCGTGCGCTTGACTTTGATCCCCTGCTCGCCCAAAGTATGCGCTTAACCGTGTCGATGGGCGTTTCATGGAAGGTTAGGTCATCATGGTCGATCCCAGTACCAGAGGCGTGTCGTTGGTGGAATTAACCATTCTCTCCGCCATGATGGCCGGCGCTGTCTCGGGCGCCGTCACGGGATGGATCGCCCGCCGCAATCCCCTGTTGTGCATCGTCGCGTTTCTGATTGGTATCTTCGGAGGGATGCTGATGGGAACCGGGATGGGGCATCTGTTCTATGGCCAGGTTGACGGATATGACCTTCCTCCCATTAAGTCAGGTTGCAGCGCGCTAATCTGTAGCGGTCTGGCCGGTCTGGCCGGTTCTTTCCCGACGGCCCTGTTTGTCACCGCGATCATTGCCTTTATGACCTTGCGGCACCTGCATCCCCGTCCTCACAGGGGTAAAACGGTTCTGACAGGACTCAGCATGGGCGTGATTACAGGCGTCTTGACGGCCTTGATGATGGCGGTCGTGTAACAACGCCTCTTTACAGAACCGTTATCTTCAACCCCGTCTGATCAACATCGAACTCAAAGAACCGGGCCAGGGCATTCGGCGGATGGGCCACGAGATAACGCCGGATTTGTTGGGCCGCGCGGGCGCTGGACGCAATCAGTAGAATAAACCCGCCTCCCCCTGCTCCCGGCAGTAGACGTCCGGATGTCCATCGACTGATACTCTTCAGGAGAGCCTCAATCGGAGGATTCGTGGCGCCCGGATCGATCTGCTTTTTCAGTGTCCAGTAACGCTCAATGCCGCACGCAAATCCGTCCACATCCTGGGCATCCAGGCAGGATTTCATATCCAGGGCGGTCTTTTTCAGTTCGTCAACCGTTTCCAGGATCACGGGATCCCTCGCCAAATAACGTCTGACCACATTGTGAAGGATGTTCCGAGCCATGCGCTTTTGGCCGGTAAAGTAGAGAAGCGTTCGCTCCTTGAGGGCACTCCCGGGACGCAGGTCAAAAACCGACCAACTTAGACTAGCGGACTGGTCGGCGCCGGGTTTTGTGCGAATCAGTTTCACTCCGGGAACAATGCCGCCGATCTGATCCTGCCATCCTCCGCCAGTGCACATCCGCTGCTCCAGGATACTGGTCATGGCGATCAAACGGTCGGCGGAGAAGGGTTGCCCCAGAACCCGGTCAAGACAGGCCAGTACCGCAACACCCAGAATTGAACTGGTGCCCATGCCGGATCCCTTCGGAAGGGCCGAGAATATGGTCAGATCAATCCCGCCACCCAGCACTCCAAGCCATTTCTTCAACGGCATATCGCGTCGGCTGGGCCCTATCCCCGCCAGCACCAGGGCCGCCTTTGGCAACGCAGCCCAATGCTGGGGATTGGAGTGATTCAGCAATTCCGTCGTGGTCCGGATGGTCACGCGTTGGCCCAGATCAATGCTGGCCAGGCGGATCACTCCGTCGGGGTTCAGTTTGGCCATGACTTGAACCGGATACTGACCGTTCAGGGTGATGGCGGCATTGATCACGTTGCCACCGAGCTCGGTGCTGATGGGGGGAGTGTCCGACCATCCACCCGCAAAATCCAGGCGAACGGGGGTGGTGACCCACACAACCTGATCCTGGAGAATCGCGGCGGATTTCGGCGAGAGGGGCAGATGAAAGGATTGGGCGACGGATTCAGAAACGGCATCAAAGGCGCCCTGCCGCATGGCGGAAGCCGTGGCGTATTTGACGGTCTTCCTGCAGAAGGATGGCGGCAGTTTCACTTTTTCAATGATCGCCTCGGCGAGCCTTAAAATGCGCGCTCGGAAAAGCGGATCAGGGCGGCGCTGCAGGGCCAGGGCAAGTTGCTCCAGCGCGGCACGGGCCTCCGCGGGCGACTTGATTCCTGCAACGACATCGGCCGCAGCGAGACGGTTATCAGCAAGCAATTGTTCAGCCAGGGAGGTTGTCATAACAGCTCCTTAAAACAGGCAACGATACGTTCGGCCGTATGACCGTCCCACAACGGCGGCCGGTGTTCGGTACGGGGCAGAATGACGGCCTCCCGGAATTCAGTCCGGATTTTTTGGATGTCATTGCCCACCAGAATACTCGCGCCGCCATGCTCGCGCAAAGTGACGGGACGCTCGGTATTCCAGCGCAGGGTCAAACAGGGAGTGCCCAGAACACAACACTCCTCCTGCAAGCCACCACTGTCGGTCAGCATGACCTTGGATCCCATGGTCAGCCGGAGCATCTCGTGATAACCGAGTGGTTGCGTAAGAATAACGCCGGGGCATTTCCGGAGTGTATCCCACAGTCCGAAGAGTTCCAATTGCTTGCGAGTCCTCGGGTGTACAGGCCAGATCAGGGGAAGCACCGGGGCCACATCGGTGGTCAGGAAGGCGACCAGCTCCCCGAGGATGTCCTTGTCGTCAACGTTGGAGGGGCGATGCAGGGTGATGGTGGAGAAACGGTTGTCCCTGATGGGAGGATTCGGGTGGAGCGCACCGGGCAGGGCAGAGGCGGCGCAGAGGGCGTCGGGATTGAGAGCGGCGGCGATCACGCGCTGCTGTTCCAGTGAATCAATCATGATATTACCCACACGCTTGATCCGATC
>CAYHEL010000312.1:0-3200 GCA_964355415.1 uncultured Verrucomicrobiota bacterium
GGTCTCCTCCGCGAAAGGGTTTCTGGACAAAAGGTGTTGGACGTCACCGGTTATGAGCCGGGGGATCGTACTCTGTCGGAATGAAAAGGGGCGCCTTGTCGCCCTGGACTTCAGGAAATAGATCCCCGCCACTGTTTGACCTGCTCCATCAGGCGATCCAGAATCTCGGCCTCGGGAATCGTGGCGATGAAGGTTCCCCGCACGTAGAGTGCGGCCTTCCCTTGTCCGCCGGCGATGGCCACATCGGCTTCGCGGGCTTCCCCGGGGCCGTTGACCAGGCAACCCATCACCGCCACCGTGGGATGCGGCTCGAACGGATTACTCCGGTAATACTTTTCAAGTTCGACCTCCACACGCTGGGCGAGCGAAACCACGTCGATCTGGATGCGACCGCAGGTGGGGCAGGAAATGACGCTCGCTCCGGGGGGCCGCAACCCGAAGCACCGGAGCAGTTCAACTCCGACCTTCACCTCCTGGAGAGGGTGGTCGGTGAGCGAAACCCGAAGGGTGTCGCCAATACCCTCGGCAATCAGCATGCCCATGGCCACACTGGAACGAATGGTTCCGTTTATCAGTGTTCCCGCCTCGGTCACGCCCAGATGGATCGGATGATCGGTGGTCTTGGACAACAATCGGTATGCCTGCAACGTTCGCGGAACATCGGATGCCTTGACCGAAATCTTGATCCAGGGATGCCCGGCATCCTCGAGAATCCGCACATGGCGCATCCCGCTCTCGACCAAGGCCTCCGCCGTGGCGCCGCCATGTTTTTCAAGCAAGTCCTTTTCCAGGGAGCCGGCATTCACCCCGATGCGGATGGGAACCTTGCGGTCGGCGGCGGCGCGCACCACGTCTCTCACATGAGCCGGACTTCCAATATTCCCCGGATTGATCCGCAGCCCGTCGATGCCGGAATCCAGGGCGATTAACGCCAGTTTGTGGTTGAAGTGAATATCGGCAATCAAGGGAATCTGAACCCGCCTGCGGATGGCCGACAAGGCCTGCGCGGCGGCCTCGTCAATCACGGCGAGTCTGACGATGTCGCACCCGGCCTGCTCAATTTCATGGATCTGGGCGACCGTGGCATCAATATTACGCGTGTCTGTCTTGGTCATGGTCTGCACACTGAGCGGGGCATTTCCCCCGATGGCAACCGGCCCGATGTGAATCTGACGGGTCGGTCGGCGTGTCATGGCGAGCGCGGGGTGCATCTTATTTCGGGGTGGGAGCCGGAACACTAACGGGGGTCGGTTGAACCTGTTCGGTCGTGGGCCGACCCGAGGTCATCCACTTGTTGGCGAGTCCTCCCAAGGGAGTAAAGCGAAGGGCATCGCGGCAGGTCAGGAGTACAAAGACCCCGATCAGAAGGACCGCAAAGATATTGGTCGACACCGTGACCACCTTGGGGTGGACGGGCCGGCGGAAGATCATCTCCAGAAGGCAGAACACGATGTGTCCGCCATCCAGAACCGGGATGGGCATGACGTTAAGAATGGCCAGGTTGACGTTCAGGAATCCGGTAAAGAACACCGCCACCATGAGACTCGCCTTGACGATGAAGTAATAACTGATCAGGATGGCAAGGGGGCCGCCCACCTGTTTGGATGTTGCCTTGGACTGGCTCGGAGTGGTCAGGGCGCCAAGCGTCTTGAAGATGGCCATGGAATGCGACTTGATCTGGGACATGGGTGTTGGATGGACAATGCGGTCAAAGTCAACCTCTGTCGGGTTGAACTGCACGCCGATTCGGACCAGTTTGGCGCCCTCGTCATAATCCGGGGTGACCATACCGGTCATGATCACATCGTTTCGTTTGAAGGTGATTGGAACGGTTTTGCCCCTCCGCTCGCCAACCAGCGCGATGAGTTGGGCGCGGCTGATGACGTCCACTCCATCCAGACCGGTGATAATATCGCCCCGCTTCAGACCGGCCCGATCCGCGCTCATCCCCGCATCGGCGGAGAGGATCATGCAGAGACTCTTGCCGTCCAGCGTGTAGAGGGACTCCTCGCCCGGCATGGCCAGTGTCAGGGGTGTTCCTTGTCGATTAATGACGACCTCGATGGTCTTGAAACGGGAGCAGACCATCAGAAAATCCGTCCAGTTTTGAATCACCTCCCCATTGACGGTTCGTATTTCGTCGCCGATCCGAAGACCCGCCGCATAGGCGCCGCTGTTGGTGGCGACATATCCCACGAGGGCGCTCTCCTCTGCGGGGGTGGCTGGCTTTCCGACAATAAACACGACCCAGGCCAGAATGACGGCGAAGATCATGTTACCGATGGCGCCTGCCGACGAGACGATGATCCGTTTCCAGGCGGGCATCGCCTGCAGGCTTCGCGCCGGAGTGGCGTCTTGGGTGTCGGCCTTCTCGGAAGGCTCGTTGGAGCCCTGAACCAGACTCATTCCCGTGGGATCCAGTTGGGGCAGGGCGACATATCCGCCAAAGGGTATGGCACCGATTTTATAGACAGTCCCGTTGACTTTCTTCTTCCACAGGGCGGGTCCGAAACCAATGGAAAAGGTATCGACCACGAAACCGCACCAGCGGGCAGCCAGGAAGTGCCCGAGTTCATGGACAAAAATGGTCAGCCCGAAAAGGATGGCGACAATCACAATGGTCAGAATCATGGTTAACATAAGGTTAGGCTTTCTTTCTGGCAAGACACGTCAGGCAGAACCGGGCCGCTTCCTGTCGCGCCCAATGGTCTGACTGCACAATTTGTTTCAAAGACGGGCGATTAATGGGGGTGTGGCGGTTCATCACGGCTTCCACGGTGTGCCAGATTCCCGAGAACGTGATCCGGCCATCGAGGAACTCGGCCACAGCGATTTCATTGGCCGCGTTGAGCACACAGGGCAGGGTGCCCCCGGTGATGGCGGCTCTTCGGGCGAGGCCGAGGCAGGGGAATCGGATTGGATCCGGCGCCCTGAAGTGGAGCGCCCCCAGCATGGCCAGGTCGAGCCGAGGAAGTCCGCCATCCACCCGCTCCGGCCAGGTCAGGGCATGCTGGATGGCGAAACGCATATCCGGCGGGCCGAGTTGGGCCAGGATACTGCCATCCACGAATTCAACCAGCGAGTGGACAATGCTTTCGGGATGAATGACCACGTCAATACGGTCATACGGAATCCCGAAGAGCCAGTGCGCCTCCATGATTTCCAAGCCCTTGTTCATCAGGGTGGCCGAATCCACCGAA
>CAYHEL010000313.1:0-3184 GCA_964355415.1 uncultured Verrucomicrobiota bacterium
TTGTATCCCGAAGGGGGCCCAGGTTGTTTTCTTCTCGGATCAGGATCCGTCAACCCTGTATGTGCAATATGATGTTCCTGAAACCGCCGCGATCAGACAGCAGGAATTTGACACCACCGCGCTGCCGGTTCGGGAACGCGACGGCAAGTCCTCCCTCATGTCCTCGAAGAAGATTGCCGCCATCAGCGCCGTGAAGCCGAAAAAGTGGGACGATTCCCTCACCGGGCCCAAGGGTGCCTATATGGATTTCGGATGAATTCGTGTTGCGTTGCCAGCGGGGTCATGGCAAGATGACCACTCAACAGGGGTTGTAAATAAGGAGATACAAATGGACAATACAACGGGGACGGAAACAAAGAAGACATTGGATATCGTGGGAACGGTGAAGGGTGTCATTTTGAACCCGGTGGATTTTTACCGCGGCATGGCCAAGGGAGGCGGTTTCGGTGATCCCCTGGTGTTCGCCGTAGTGATGGGTGTGGTCACCGGATTGGTGCAGGCGGTATTGGGGTTGCTCCATTTCGGGGCCGTGGCCTCTGTCGCGATGGCGCTGGCGTCGGTTATTATTACCCCGATTGCCGTTCTGATATTCGGGTTTGTCGGGGCCGCCATCATGTTCGTCATCTGGAAACTGATGGGATCCAATGAGTCGTATGAGACGGCGTACCGCTGCGGAGCCTATGCCGCCGCCATCTCTCCGATTACCGCTCTTCTGGGCATCATCCCGTTTGCGGGAAGTTTGATCGGATTGGCCTGGATGCTCTACCTGATCGTCACGGCGAGCGTGGAAGTCCATAAACTTCCATCCCAGAAGGCGTGGCTGGTGTTCGGGATCATTGGCGGAATCTTGGCCTTGATGTCCATTAGCGGACAACTTGCGGCCCGGCGTGTTCAGCGTGATTTTGGCGCCTGGCAGAGGGAAATGGGAGGCAAGGACGGTGTTGAGGCTTCTGCAACCGATGCCGCAAAGACCTTTTCGTCGGTCATGAAGGCCGCCCAGGCTCAGGCGGCGGCCGAAGTGGCGAAGGCGCAGGCGGAAGCGGCGAAGGCCCAGGCGGAGGCCGCGAAGGCCCAGGCGGAGGCTGCGAAGGCAGCTCGCGAGTAACATGACCAGAGTCCGTCACGAGAAAGGCCATCACCATGTCAAACGTGATGGATTTGTTGCCGTCGCGTTTTGGCAGTTATTGGCCTTTCTCATGTTGATTCTGTTGATCTGGGTGAATGAGATTCTGGATCTGTCCCGACTGTGGTTCGGAACGCGTCCGAGTGCGTTGAACCTTTACAGGGGTTCCGTGCTGACCATCGGGGTTTTCATCGTCGCGATTGTAGCCGTCGGCAATACCTATCTCCAACAGAAGCGGATTATCAGCGGATTGCTTCTGGTGTGCTCCAGCTGCCGCAAAATCCAGGTGGACGAGAAGGCGTGGGAACACTTGGACGATTATGTCGTCGGTCACTCCCTGGCCTCGATCAGTCACGGGCTCTGTCCGGTGTGCTATGAGAGGATGAAAAAAGAACTGGATCGCTTCGATACGGGACAGAAGACGGTTTAACTCGGACGTCCGACTACTTTCCCGTTATTCCCATTTTGAGGTAAGGCAGGATATCCGATCTCAGGGTTGGATTGGCCTCAAACAGGGTGAAGCCGGTGGCTCCTTCGCCGCGAAGGAGACTGATTTGATTCATGGTCTCCACGGCGCTCAGTCTGCATTCGAGCGAGGTGATGCCGATACCCGCAAACAGTTTACCCCGAACGCCGGGGTAGGAGACTTGTTTCCGATACCACTCAATGAACCTGGCGGGATCTGCTGTATAGTTCATGGGGCATGCAAAATCGATCAAACCGCGCCGGAGCCACACCGCCCAGTCCTGGGCAATGGAATCCGCGCAACCGGGATAACTGGCGTAAACGGAAGCCGACAGCTTAATGCGGGGATTAATACGGCGGATATCCCGGCGAACCTCGGCAACAAAGCGGGTGATCTGGTCGCGCCGCCATTGTCGATAGGAGGCCGATTGTGCGCCTGAACGGACATCCGCAGGCCACCGCTTGACCCGGAGTCCCGTTTCCGCTGTGAATCGCGCCCGGCAACCACTACAGAAACAGGTGTCCAATGACTTGTACCGGATGTAGTCCAATTGAACGCCATCCAGTTCGGGATAACGCGTCACCATGTCCCGGATAGCCGCCAATTCAAAGGCGCGATTGTCCGGGTTGGAAGGACACAGCCAGGTGACGGGGCTTCCTGTGGCGGAGAGTTGCAGTCTCCCGGAACGACGATACCCGCCTATAACAGAATCAGGGGCTCCATCCAAAGACCAGAGGATAACCCAGGCATGAGTTTCGAGCCCGTTGCGGTGTGCGGCGGTCAGGCAGCCGCCCAGTTGGTCGCCATAGCGGGTAAGGGTGTCGGATGCCGGGATCAGTTTGCTTGGGTAATGGGCGCACCAGGGACGCTGTACGTTGGGGAGGATGGCGGTCATTCCGCTTCGGGCGAGCGTCAGACAGGTCTCATTCCACTGTCCGGGTGTGAAGCCGGTTCCTGAATGATTCCAGGCTCCACGGAACTCGCCGGATTGGGGAGTTTGAGTGCGGGCATAGGCTTCTGTCAGCGCCGAATCAAGTTGCCTCGCGGTTCCGAGGACACGGACATAGTCATGGGCTTGGTATTCATGAATCATCTGCTCCTGAAGATGTTCAGCCTGTTTCAGTAGTGACTGAACGGCGCCGTTCGGTTCCCCTTTTCTGGCTTTCGTATCGATGGTGGCGATGGATCGGGATGAACTCGGGAACAGACCCAGCGTCCCGGCGTGAGTAACCGCGTGAGTTGCGGCCATCTGCCAGAGTGACTTGTCGCAGGCTCCCAACAGACTAACCAGGAGTTGTTTTTTGGCCACCACGTCGCTTTCCAGCAGGATGTGTGACATCCAGAACCCATGGTTCGATTGAACCCAGGCTGGCTCGCGAGAGCCCTTTCGGGACGCCGTTTCCCACCAGGCGATGACTTGGATGGGGCGCCTCGACCTGGAGCCGCGCCGAGCCCAGCGGCAGTCGGTCACCAGACTTCAGGGGCCCGGCAAAAGCCGCGGGTTCGAGCACCAGGACCCGCGCGCCTGCCGGGACTTCGACGAGTTCCAATGGGGCTGTCACACTCGCGAGGCCCTCCTGGCAGATGAGCTCGCG
>CAYHEL010000314.1:0-3176 GCA_964355415.1 uncultured Verrucomicrobiota bacterium
ATCACTAGAAAAGTATAACCCATCGTGAACTAAATATCTATGTCAGTCCATGACAGATCAAGACTGCGATGGGTACCGTAAGCAGGCTGAGCAGGGTTGATGAAAAAATAGCACTGGCGCTGAGTTCGGAATCACCGTCAAAGCGTTCCGAAAACATGGTGCAACTGATGGCCACGGGCATGGACACCACGATTGCCGCCGTGATGAACTCCGCTTCCGTCAAGGTTACGCCAGTCAAAAAGACCGTGCCCTTGAGCAGGATTATCGTTACCGCCGGGGCAAGCACCAGTCGTCCGAACGAGATGGCTGACAGGATCCGCCATTCATTTGAGCCTGCTTTGGCGATTCCAGCCAGTTGAGCGCCCGTGGCAAGCAATGACAGGGGAATGGTAAGGTCACCGATCATTTTCAGGGCGGCGGTGATTCCGTCTCCCAGGATCCACAACGCCTTGCCCTGTGAGGAGTGACCCAACCGGGCCGCACCCGGCCACACCAAAGCCAGGGTCACACCGCCCAGCGTTGCCCAGATACCGGCATTCCCCAGGAGGGCGCGCCACACGGGTTCACCCGGTTTTCCGCCCTGAAGGAGGCGGATGCCCAATGTCCACAGAACAATCTGCGCGCCGAAATTGAAAAGCAGCACAAAGCGCACGCCTTCCGAACCGTACAGTCCGTCGGCAATCGGGAGCGGAAGAAAGACCCAGTTGGGAACGGCGACCAGGAACGCGAACGTTCTTGCGCGCGTGTCCGTGAGTTTGAAAAGCGGAGCCATGCCTTTCCCGATGGCCGCGGCGATCGCGATGCTGGCAAAGGCAAACAGGGGAATCCACCACCCCCGCCCCAGGGCTGTCGGGGTTACAGTTCCTGTCATTTGTACAAAGATCAATGCCGGAAAAGTCAACTGCACAACAAGGAGGCCCATGCCACGCGTGACGGCGGGAGTCAGGTAAGAGCGCCGGGCCGCCCACCAGCCGGCGACCATCACGAGAAACATCATGCCAATCTTTTGAAGGACAACCTGACTTTCAATCATGATATCACCCGGCCAGAGCCCTGACAACCCGCTCTGCAATGGCCTCGGGGGTCAATCCGTATTTCTCTCTAAGGATGGAAGGCGCACCGTGCGGCACAAATTCGTCGGGCCAACCGTTCCGAATGACACGGCCCTGATAACCGATGTCCGCAAGGCTTTCGGTGATGGCGGAGCCAAATCCTCCGTTGGCCAAACCGTTTTCCAGGGCGACGAAGGCCCGTGCTAATTTTGCCTGAGACACAATCAAATCCACATCCAGTGGCAGCACGAAACGGCCATTCACAACACCCGCTGAAAAACCCTTGGTCACCAATAGATCCGCCACCGCGATCGCCATCGGAATCATGTCACCCAGCGCCCAAATCTGAATCTCCCAACCGTCCCTCATGACACGGGCCTGGCCCAGCGGAATTTCCTCCAACTGCTCGGGAGAAACATAACCCGGCGACACATCACGGGGATAACGAATAACGACAGGCCGTTTCCATTGGGTTGCGGAATAGAGCATGTGCGCCAGTTCAATCCCGTCATAGGGCTGCATCAGGATCAGGTTCGGGAAAATACGAAGGAGGGCTATATCAAAAACGCCATGATGGGTTGGCCCGTCATCCCCCACAATTCCCGCCCGATCAAGACAGATGATTACAGACAGGTTCTGGAGGCAGACATCATGTACAATGTAATCTACCGCGCGCTGAATGAACGTGGAATAAACGGCAAAAACCGGTGTCATCCCCTGGGTGGCCAATCCGGCGGCAAATACGACGGCATGTTCCTCCGAGATTCCGACATCAAAAAAACGATCCGGAAAACGCTTGGCGAAGGAGGACAGGCCAGTCCCGCTTTGCATGGCTGCGGTGATGGCCACAATCCGGGGGTCGCGCGCGGCCAGTCGTTCCAGAGTGCTGCCAAATATCTGCGAGTAAGACGGCGCCACGGAACGGGTCAGCGCCGTTCCTGATTCCACATCGAAGGAACCCGTGCCATGCCATGTTTCAGGACACTTTTCAGCAAACTCGTATCCCCTTCCCTTTTGGGTGGCGACATGAAGCAAGATCGGCTGACTATCTTCCCGTGCGATTTCCATTGCGGCAATCAGGCGCGGAATATCGTGACCATCAATCGGCCCGATATACCGGAATCCGAATTCCTCGAACAACACACTCTGCAGAAAGACGCTCTTGACGGTTTCCTCCAAACGGAAATACACCCGGCGTAAGGTGGTGGACTGGCCGGACATGCGCTTGATGGCGGTTTCAATGGAATGCTTCCACCGGTTATAGCGAGGATTTGCCAGCAGTTCTCCCAAATACCGGGAAAAGGATCCGACGTTGGCGGATATCGACATCTCATTGTCATTCAGAATCAGGATCAGGCGTTTGGTTGACGAGTGGACGTTATTCAGCGCCTCAAAGGCAACGCCCCCTCCGAGCGCCGCATCGCCAACCACGGCCACAACATGATTCGTGCCGCCCTGCCGGTCTCGTGCCGCCGCCATGCCCAATGCGGCGGAGAGCGCCGTCCCGGAATGGCCCGCGCCAAATACATCATACGAACTTTCCTTGCGACTCAGGAAGCCCGACAGTCCCCCGTATTGGCGCAAGGTTGAAAACCGGTCTTTCCGTCCCGTCAGAATTTTATAGGTATAGGCCTGATGACTGACATCCCAGATGATTTTATCGGCCGGAGGATTAAAAACACTCAACAGGGCTAGAGTCAATTCCACCACCCCGAGGTTAGACGCGAGGTGTCCTCCGGTTTTACTGATGGTGTCGATCATCAGTGCCCGGATTTCTCCGGCCAATTGGGTCATTTCCTCATGGGAAAGACCCTTCAAATCGGCCGGCTCATTGATTCTATCCAGAACGTCGCTCATTGAATCCATGTCGTTCAGAATAGGATGCCATATAACGCCATCCCATCCTTAGTGTGGCACGGCCGAAAGTTTGGCCTTGATCCCCGCAATGAGTTTCTTTTCCAACTCGGGATCCTTGCCCAGCAGTTCGGCGGCCGCCTCACGGCCCTGCCCGAGTTGGGTTCCGTCAAAGGACAGCCATGAACCGCGTTTTTCGACAAGTCCGTGCTCAATGGCGCTGTCCATCACCGAACCCGCCCACCAGATTCCGCGAGCGAAGAGAATATC
>CAYHEL010000315.1:0-3160 GCA_964355415.1 uncultured Verrucomicrobiota bacterium
CTGGCACGAATGTTTTTCCCGGCGTGACGTTGGCGTTGGTTGTGCTCATGATGTTTCCTTAAATGAATTCAACAACCTCAAGGGGGACATTGGCGGTCGTCCACGGATCCGCATTAATCATTTTGACATTGGTGGATGAAGTTAACTCCCCCAGTATTCCCCCCGCAATTCCCGTCCAAGAAAAGCGTAAAAACGTTTTTGACATAACCACAGCCGTTATTGGTTGATTGACCGTTGTTCCTGGGGCAATCGATACAACATATCTCTGCACTGCTTTAATCATAGAAAACCCCTCTGCAAGATGCTCATTGGTAATCGCTCCCGCCGCAATCTTAGCGCCCGTTATGCTTCCATCCTTAACACGAAACCGGTAAATGCTAAGGATATCGTCCAAATACGTTTCAATCGTATCCTGGTCAACCATCTCCGAATCAACCGCCGGAGAAGCCCGGGCAACAAGATCCTCAAGCTGCTCACCCGAGCGCAATCCGGTCACGCCATCAAACTCCGCCCCTCGCACCATTGAATCTTTTGTTAAGCCCATAAGTTCCTCACACGGTTATTTTGGTTGCGTGACGCCGGACGTCGACCGGTATGGCCACGGATTCAATCCTGATTTTTCCACGGGAATTGGCAATCGTAAGCCCCATCCCGCGATCCTGTATCAGTCTCCGAATGAACCGAAGACTGTGCATTTTCCAGCGCCCCACATACATGCCCGGCGCACCAAGCATGACGCCATCCGTCCCAATCACGGCTCCATAATCGCACCGGTACGCGGAATTGATTCCATCGGGATCCGCATCGGGCACCCAATTCGCCTGGCCGGCAATATCATGCTCCGTGTCGTCATACTCGACATCGGCAAACAAGGATTCCCGATCGCCATTGGGATTCCCAAAAATATCCACATCGATCAGCGGCCAATGGTGCGACATCAATATCTCGCCCCGTCCCGCCTTGAGTGGCGTCATGCCAGGGCCCAGCGTGTAAAGCGGAGAGGTCAACCCGAACCGGATATCGTAGTATCGTTCCGGATCCTCGACGGGAGTCCAGTAGGCAGCATTCACGTCCGGGGAATACCCGGTGCCCGCCTTGATAGCCTCATAGATCGTTCCATTGAGCACTACCGCCGCGCCAATCTCATAGGCGGTCGCCGCGTCCCAGCGGGGCGTATCGGCCACGACTTCGTCGGTATCCGAGCAGCAGTCAACCAGTGGTTGACGCACTATCCCCTGCCCGTCCAAATACAGGAACGCGCCATTGAACAGGAAGAAGCGCCGGATATCCAGGATGACGCCTTTCGACGTCCAGACCCCTACCCATGCCCCCACGCCGCTTTGAGATGGCGCCGCCAGGTCGTAGACCAGCAGGGCGTTATTGACCGTGCTGGAGTCCAAGGGAACCGCGAAAAACACATAGTTCCCATAGATCCCCGCCACAGTCCCGGAAATGGCGAGTGGATTGATCCGACTGATCAACGACTGAACGGGCGTTGACAAGGCCACGGCCTGTCTTTGCACCTTGTTCTGTTGATTCCGACCCAGGCTATAGATGTTCCCACCCAGCCCCATATACCAGACATCCTCGCCGACGGTCACAAAACCCCGGGGCGCAACCAGTCCGGTTTCCGCGTCAATCACATTGCAGGTCACAAAGTCGCTCAAGTGTTCACCCGCGTCTAGGTTGACTATGGAATTGACTCCCGCCAACACAGCCAGGGTTTTCCGCTTGAACACCAAAAGCATGTCTTCATGGAACGGGGCAATGGCCATAATGGAATCACCGTCACCGGGCGCGACACTGAACATTTGATAGACCCGGTCCCAGTCTTCATACTTCATGATGTCACTGGCCAATACGGTGTCTCGCCCCTCTACAGTCCACAGCCGTCCAGCCGATTGAAGAACCGCCTGGCTCGTCCACGGGATGTCGTCAAAGATTGAATCCGGAACTTCAACAAAGCCCGATTCGTCACCCGCCCAACCGAGCGGCTTCTTATCTTCGCCCCGGAACAGAATCACCTTGTCAAAGGCCTGAACAACTTCAATTTCTTCATCCAACTCAATCGCAACGGAAACGGGGATCCGCTTCATGAATCCAGCATAGACCCGGTAAACCAGACCTTGCGTGATAATGAGCATTGTATCTGTAGTCTCGTCCGGGAATCGTATGACCCCAAATCCCTGAAGGGACCCCCAAAGTGTTCCAACCCAGTCCCAGGCGAACCAGAAACCCGTATGGGTTCCATCACTGTACTTGGCGTTTTCCTCATTGAAATAGAAGGTCGGCACCAATCCGGCGGCGTCCGATTTCCAGAACCGGCGAATACCAGGCCGCGTCTCGGGCTTTCCAGTCCGGATGACAAGGTTTTCTCCATGGGCATACTGGGCGGCGCCGGGCTGGAAGCATTGCATGCCATCCCCCCAACTCACTTGGCCCAGTATTTCAGTCGCTGCCATAGTCTACCAGTCTCCCGCTTCGGAATAGGCCGGATATCTCGGATTCAGCCGATTGTCCCGGTCCTGTTGTTCGGTTTCGCGATTTTTGGCAACAGCCAGCAGGCCCGCCACCTCGCCCTTGGGCGCAACTCCATCCCACACCCTCAAATCATCCTTGACCGCCTCCAGGATCGCCGGTTCAGCGCGATCCAGCGGGAAGGTCAATACCCGGTAATCAGTGGGCGTCTCTTCGGGGTGGTCTTCGTCATAATCAGGATCCACAATGGCATCCACCCATTTCGACAATGCCAGCACCCGATAGGAGGCCGTAGGGTCACTCACCTTGATCCGGCGGCACCCTTGATAGTCCGATAGGTAGGTGAACCGCTCACTCGATACGGATCCACCCTGGGAAGCCGCAATTAAATCATCTTCCGACCAGACGCGGGTTCCGTCCGTAGCACCGGCGGTAACCGCCTTGATGGCCCGAATAGCGTCCATGTCCGAACCGAACACAATCACACCGCTATTGACCGACGGAGTCGGAGCGGTAAATTCATCCATTTTTTCGTTATCAAATGGCCAGCTTGTCCAAATGATTTTGCCCCGGTTATTGGCCGAAGCCAATGCCAGCTCAAAAATATCCAGCGCAATCGGATCCCGGGGCAGTCCGAGCCCGTCTTGCACGGCATTCTGAATGATCTGCAAAAACGTCATGG
>CAYHEL010000316.1:0-3156 GCA_964355415.1 uncultured Verrucomicrobiota bacterium
AAGCTCATCTCCTCCAGTCTCGGCATCAGTATCAAAACGGTTGAAACACACCGCCAGCACATCATGCAGAAGCTGGGTGTCCATAACGTGGCCGCACTGACCAAGTTCGCCATCCGGGAAGGGCTTACCAGTCTGGAAGGATAATTCTCCTCCATGCCGCCTCATCCCATTCCCGAGATCCACCGATGTCTCAAACGGTATTTTGAACACACACAAAGCCCCGTGGCCCGCTTCATGGAGGTGCGGACCCTGGATCCCTTTCGCGTTCTCGTCGCGACCATCCTGAGCGCGCGCACCAAGGATCAAACCACAACCGTTGCCACAGAGCGCTTATTCAAGGCCATCCAGTCCCTGGATGATCTCAAGTCGATCCCCCTCGAAACACTCGAGGCCCTCATATTTCCCGTGGGGTTCTACCGAACCAAGGCCCGAATGCTAAAACAACTCCCCGTCGCCGTCAAAAATCTCTTCGGCGGGATCATTCCCCAGACTGTGGAGGAGTTGGTCAAATTGCCCGGGGTCGGACGAAAGACCGCCAATCTCGTCGTGACAGAGGCCTTCGACAAACAGGGGATCTGTGTGGATATCCACGTCCATCGCATCAGCAACCGGATGGGCCTGTTTCAATCCACCACGCCGGAACAAACCGAAATCATGCTGCGGAAACACCTCCCCCAACGCTACTGGAAAACGTGGAACCGTTATCTGGTTGCCTTTGGCCAAACCCTCTGTTTGCCCCGGAACCCCCGCTGCCATCACTGTCCGATCGCCCGGTATTGTGATCGCGTCGGCGTGACGTGAGAGCGTCTTACCTGATCATGAACACGACCCCCCCCAACCCTCTCACGAGAAATCCGGAAGGCCAGTTTGCGGGACTGATGGCGTTCGCGCTCGTGGTCCAATTGCCGGGTAGTGACATGGCCGCCCGCAACTCGCCGACCGTGCCGGTGCGAGCGCCGGAATAATACCCGTCATCCTGATGGTTCACATGGACGGCTGTCCCGAGGTTGGTTGACAGGCCCGGAGGAACAAAACTCGTGTTGGGCCCGCCCCCGGTAAGATTATCCCAACCCGCGTTTGCGACATTCAGGGCGAATAACAACGTTGCCTGACTACAGTCGCCAATCCAGGGGTACAGTCCTGCGGAGTTGCTGACAATGGATCCCGTATAGGCAATCAATTGGTCTCCGTCCGTGCTGAGCGAAGGGACTCCCCCGCTCAAGACTCCCACGTTCCAGCACTTCTGGGTGCCCGACACCCATGACACCACCGTGCCGGCGGGAAGGACATTCGGACTGCTCCATGTCAATGGCCCCGGGGCCACGGCGCGCCCAAGATGATCCCCCCACCGGAACCAGCCATTACTCACCGAGGAATTGGTGAAATGAATGACCGTATTGGCGGGCACATCCCGAAATGCCACCCAGGCGAAGGCGTCGGGAGAATCGGTGTTATAGGCGATCACCGCCACATCACCCGCCTTCAACTGGGCCCGAGCGCCGCCCGCAAGCCACGACAAGAACAACCACGCCATGATCATTTTCATATAACGCCTAACCGGTTAGATCGTTATTAATTAATCATTTATTTACTTTAAGTCTAGTCATATTTTATTTCGAGACGGAACCCCCATGAAAAATAATCTCGCCCGACGGGCTTCAGCGAAGCATTATTGACCTGATATGACGCGGCCACAGCACATCATCTGGGATTGGAACGGCACGCTCCTGAACGACGTTCAGGCTTGCGCGGGGGCCATTAATGAGCTGCTGGCAAGACGGGATCTCCCGCCCATCACGCTCGGACAATATCTGGATGTCTTCGATTTCCCCGTCCGGAATTATTACCTCAGATTGGGATTCGACTTCTCACGCGATCACTGGGATGACGTGGCCGTTGAGTATCACGAAGCCTACGCCCGGCTGTCAGTGGATTCGCCCCTGCGCGAGGGCGCCCGCGCGGCGCTGGATTCGCTTAAGCGCCGCGGCACCGGGGTGTCCGTGCTCTCCGCGTGCGAGACCGGTCTCTTGAAGCAAATGATGGGGGAACGGGATGTCCTTGACTGTTTTGAGCATGTTTACGGTCTCTCAGACTTCTTTGCGCACTCCAAACTCGACCTGGGCCATGCCCTGCTGAAGAACGCCGGACTCTCGCGGGCGGATACCCTTCTTGTTGGCGACACCACCCACGACCATGAAGTCGCCCAGGCCCTTGGAATTCCCTGCATACTCATGACAGGGGGACATCAGTCGGCATCCAAACTCGTCCGTCTGGGTTGCCCGGTTGTTTCCAACTTCACGGAGGCGCTCGCCCTCATTCGATGAGTCTGTCCGTCACGATATGATTGGGTACGCGAAGGATAGTGTCCAGGGATGAAGAATATCAGGGGAAGACCCTGACTTGACTCGGTTGTTCGGTTAATCCATATTTCGCCCGCTGAAACACACAAGGGGCGGTTAGCTCAATCGGTTAGAGCGTCTGGTTTACACCCAGAAGGTTGCAGGTTCGAGTCCTGTACTGCCCACCATCCCCTACTTCACCACCGCTCCGCTTGGCAAATTCCCCTCGACGGTGACCAACCGGAGTTCCTTGCCGACACTGGCGGCCAGCAACATCCCCTGGGATTCCACCCCGCGAATCACCGCCGGTTTCAAGTTTGCCACAACCACAACCGTCTTGCCCGGCAACGTTGCCGGGTCATAGTGCAGGGCGATTCCCGCCACCAGGTGGCGCGTCTCGCCCCCCACATCGATCTGAAGTTTAAGCAGTTTGTCCGCCCCCGACACCTTCTCGGCTGTCAAAATACGGGCCGTCCGGAGTTGAATCTTCTGGAAGTCCGCAACCTCCACCAAGGCCACCCCTATCGGCGGGATGTCGGCCACGGCGACAGGAGGCTTCACGTGCTTTTCAGGAGTTGCCGCCGTCGCCGTCGGCATGATGCGCGGGAACAAGACCTGCATGGCCCCGAGCTTGGTTCCGGGTTTCAAGAGCCCCCAGTCCTTCAGGGAGTTGATATCCGGCTGCTCTTCATCGATTCCCAGGGCCACACGCAATTCCGACATCTTGCCCGGCATCACGGGATAGAGCAAACCGCTGACGATACGCAGCGTCTCCGCCGCATGGTAGAGAACCGTGTTCAGGGGTTGTTTGTCGGCC
>CAYHEL010000317.1:0-3151 GCA_964355415.1 uncultured Verrucomicrobiota bacterium
TTTGCCAATTCTACTGCGGTGTCTTCACCAACATCCTGATGATTTCCACACCGGCCCCTTCCGCATTGATCGCGAGTTGTCCTGTCTTGGGAGACGTCGCCACACAGGTCTGCGCGAATTGATCGTTGATGAAGCACTCGATGAGGTTTCCTTCGGCGAACACTTGGATTTTGACAGGCTTGGCAGTGTCCACAGGGCATGGGCGGTTGCGATCAATGCCAGGCCCCTTGAGCGATAAGTTCCCTTGTTTCGGGTCAATGTGCAACCGGTAATGCCCGCCTATGACGAGGGCAAGCGCGCTCCCGGGTTCGAACTTGACCAGGCAGTCCAACATATAATGCTCCGGCACTTCAAAGACGGTCTCCTTCACGGGTTTGTCGGCCAGCTTCAGTGTTGTATGTTTGTATAGGGCCAGGATCTCTTCGGACGGTTTCATGTAGAGCAAGCCTGCGGGTCCGGCGTAAACCTCACGCGGCATCGCCATCACTCCGCCGGTCTGCCATCCTCCAAACCATACATGTCTCCTGCCGTCCCACACCCGCTTGGCCGCAAAGACGCAGGGAAGGTCCATTTCACGCGTGAGTGCCGGATACCTATAGGGCCCGTTGATATTGTCCGAATACCAATACTCGCGGCAGCCATGAATGTAATGCGTGTCGCCGATCTTGAAATAATCCGGGCATTCATCCCCTCCGCCGATTACAGCCGGCTTCTGTTGCCACTTGATCAGATCTTTCGACGTCATCAATCCGAACCGGCGCTCTTCGCTGCCGGGCACATTTGCCAGGAGATGCATCCAGTATTCCTTTTGGTCATCGTTCCAGAAGATCTGCGGATCGCGGAAATCCCGCATGCGGTGGTTGGCGTAATGAACGCCGTCGGGCGCGATCCTGTGTTCGGGACGTTTTTCCCATGTGATCAAATCCTTGCTGGTGGCGAGGGAAAGAAACTCCCTGCCTGCGGGGTTTTCAGGGTTCCAACTGGTATACCAGGCATGGAAGATCCCGCCTTTCTCCACGATGCAGCCCGTAAACATGCATCCGCCCTCGGGGCCCGTCGGATCTCCTTTGTCAGGCTTCAGGGCGGGCGGGTATTCCTTCCAGTTCACAAGATCGGTTGTAGAGCAGTGCTCCCAATTGACGTCCTGATTGCCCAGCGGATTGGTTAGATAGAAGACATGATACGCGCCTTTCCAGTAGAAAGGCATGACGTCGCCAACCGTCTTCTTCGTTGGCAAGGAAGGCTTGAAATGAATGGGATCACGATACTCCGTCTTCCTGCCGTTGGCCGGCACGGTTGAATCCGCTGCCTGCGCCGATCCCTGGAACAGTGCCAGGAGACCCGCAATCCATGTTAGCATGCAATGTCTTTTCATTAGTATTAGTATGGGGTGTTTCCGGTTTGCCCATCATTTGGCAGGCTCCGGCCTTGGCGTCTGGTCAATCAGCGTCGTGAGCACCGGAGCCGTGCTTCCGGGGATCATATAGACAATGAAAACCTGACGGAACGCGTCGAGATATTTCATCCTGCACTCGCTGAAGGCGATCCAGGAACCGTTTTTTTTATAATAGAAGTTGGTCTGGGCCATGTTGTAGGGATCGAGCCTTTTGACCGGCGGCGCAGGGGTGATGGCACCGGGTTTGCAGGGCAGTTTGTGCTCCCCCGCCTCCATCGCGGTCTCGAGCGGCGCCAGGCTCAATATCCTGGATTCCCCTTGGGGAAACGCCGCAGGCGAATCATCCAGCAGAACCATGCGGTAAGCGGGCGTCGCGTTCGCGGGGGCGGGCACGATGATCACGATGGCCCGCTTCATGTTCTGCGGGACGGCAATGCTCGCCGCGACGGCGGGTTGCGGATTTTTCGGATCAAAGGTCGCCGTGTTGAACAGCACCAGCGCACCATCCACGGGAACCGTCTGTTGCGTTTTGCCCAGCTCCAGGGAGGCGAGGCTCAATTTCACCACGTCGCCGGTTGTATCCCGCAGATAGAGTTCCGCGGCGGGGTGGGCCGGATCAATCAGGAACGCCCTGACACCGAGCGGTGCCGCGGTTGGCTTTGGCTCCTGGGCATGGGCCGACAGGGTCAGCAAAAAACCGGCTAACAGATATCGATATTGGCGGTTCATCACGGTTTGCTCAGATTTCCTTGGATGACAGCCAGCGGAAAGACACCAGTTGTACGCGGCGGCCGAATGATTTGTTAGTTGAAGAGAGGCCGGTGCCCGCTTCGTCACGGTCCGCGGGCGTGTTGGACGGCTCCACATACTCCGGAATCCGTTGACAGACCGCTTCGGCATAAGCGCGGACCACCTTGGTGCCGTCCTTCGCCTCGCCACACACCCGGATGACAAAGGTATCCGAGCGGACGGTCGCGGCCGGCTCCAGGACGCGCATCAGGTCGCCCTGGCAGATCCATCCGGGCGCTCCCGCCGCGGGATTTCCGGTGACGACCGCCGGGGTTTTGAAGCCGTAGATGGCGGGATCCGCGATGTCGCCGTCGTGGATCGGAACCTGGTTGGGGAACGTGCCGTTGTTGATGCCGGATGCCTCGATCGCGGCTTCCAACGCCCCGCGTTGGGTCATCGCGCTGTCAGCACCGACGCGGCGGTTGACGAATTCGGACATGGAGAGGAACGGGCCGCGGGATTTCACTTCATCGACGATGCGCCTGGCGAGCGTGTCGAGTTCGGCATCGGTGAGTTGGCGGAAGCCGTTCCAGCGGTTTTCCCTTCCCGCATCGGTGGCCAAATCCAGCCCCGGATCACTGGCCGTGGAATTCAGCAAGGCCATGGGGAAGATGGGGGTGTTTTTCGCGGCCTGCTGGGTTTTGGTGCCGGCGAGCAAGGTGAGGATCGGGACGTTGCAGTCGCGCATGGATGCCAGTTTGGCCTTCCACGCGTTGACGCTGGTGGAGTTCACATTGAACGGACCCCGCACCAGTTGATAGAGCGCCGCATTCTTATAGGTATCGTTCTTCGGTTTGCCCCCGGAAAACAGCGTCGTGGCCGCGTCCTTCGCGGTGGTTCCGACAGGCAGGTAGGGTTGGAATGTCTGAGCGGCCAAAGTCCGGGTTCCAGCCATGAACCCGTCAAACGTGTCCCTCGGCGGGGTTCCGCCATCGGTCGCGAAGGTCGAGAAGTAGAAACCGTCAT
>CAYHEL010000318.1:0-3134 GCA_964355415.1 uncultured Verrucomicrobiota bacterium
AATATCTGGGTGTCAGCGAAGGAACCAATCTCTTCGCCACATGTCTGCGCACCATGCGCACGACATTCCTGAAAAAAACGCCTATTGCCAAATCCGTCATCCTCCAGCGCCATCTTCCTGACACCCTGATCGTCGATATTGTGGAGCGCGTGCCGTTGGCCCGACTCGGGCGGTGGGGTTCCCTGGCTGTTGATCGGGAGGGTTGTGTCTTCAGCCTGAGGGCCGGAAGCCGCGAATATCCGGTTATCAGCGGGTGTAGCGCGGAAAACCTGAAACCCGGGGCGCGGGTGGATCAGAGCGTCATGAATGCCATTGAAATCATCGATGTCTGCGCCCGAACCAAAGTCGGGGAACATGTCAAAATCGCCTCACTGGATGTCAGTTCGAAACAATCCCTGGAGTTTTACCTGAGCGCGGGCGAGCGCATCAAAATCGCCTGGCAGGACATGGAGCATTCGGGCCCGGATGTCCGCAAGCGGATTGAGCAGAAACTCTGGGGGCTGGCTGCCGCCCTCCGCAACTCCGAGGAGCGGGGCCGTCGATTGGTGAATCTGGATCTCTCGTTCACCGACCAGTATGTGCCAGGACAGGAGTATTGAAATCAATTGAAATCCGCCCCCTTATTTATGACACTACGCCACGTTTCGGAAATGGTTGAATCATGGGCTTGACTCCACTTGTTGCGCTTGAAATCGGAACCTCGAAAGTTGTCGCCCTGGTTGGCGAATTTCGGGATGACCACCATATTGTCATCACCGGCATGGGTGAACATGACTCCACCGGCGTCAGAAAGGGCGAGATGGTGGATTTTGAAAACGCGCGCATTTGCGTCAAAGAGGCCCTGGCGGCGGCCGAGGAGACCGCCCAGGTTTCCATTCATCAGGTTCACCTGGCCCTTTCCGGCGGTGATATCCAGAGTCTTGTCAACAGCGGCATCACCCCCATCGTCAACACCCGGGACGGCGTATCGGCCGAGGATGTCGAGGAGGTGACTGAACGGGCGCGCACCGTGACGCTCCCCGCAGACCGGAAAATCCTGCACTCCATCGGGCAGATCTTCTATGTCGATAATGAACGCGTGGCGCGACCGGAGAATTTTGTCGGCACGCAACTCTCGCTCGACATGCTGTTGCTCCATGCGCATGAAAGCCATATCCGAAACACCGTCCGCCTGCTCGGAGATCTGAAGATTGACCTGGTCGATACCGCCTTCAGCGGACTCTGTTCAGCGCTAGCCGTTCTGACCCCCGAACAAAAGGAGGGCGGCGTGCTGGTGATTGATCTGGGGGGCGGCACCACCACTTATACCGCCTACGCCGCCGGCATCTTTGCGGCCGCTGGCGCCTACGCCATCGGGGGGGATCATGTTACCAACGATATTGCTCTGGCCTTCAATATCCCCCGCACCCAGGCGGATCGGCTGAAACGGGAGGTCGGCAGCGCCCTCGCCGAGGAACCGAACCGGACGGCCCGGGTGCCCATCCCGGCCGAAGTCGGTTATCAAAGCCGCAATGTCAGTCTGCAGGGACTTCATACCGTGATCCACCTGCGCATGAGCGAGCTATTTCAATTGATCCTGCGCGACATTGAACGGAAGGGGATCATTCACCAGATTGGAGCGGGAGTGGTGCTGACAGGAGGCGGATCCCAGATGAAGGGACTGATCAAACTGGCGGAGCGCGTCTTCCAAGTTCCCTGCATGGCGGGACGACCGATCGGGTTCAGCGGACTGGCTTCAGCCACGGAAAACCCAGGCTGTTCGTCTGCGGCCGGACTGCTTCGTTACGCCTTTAAGCATGCAGGCGGGGCGAGTCGCAAGGCCTCTTTCATCTCACTGATCAAAGGAGTTTTTGGCGGATCATGAAAGCCTCGGAAACAATCATGGGAAAAGGTCGCATCGGAGTGGTCGGTGTCGGCGGCGGAGGATGCAATACCATCGGCAGCATGGCGGCACACTGGGAAAACGCACCCTCCCTAATCGCCATCAATACGGACGCGCAGTCCCTCGGCGCCGTCGCCTGCAATACGCGGCTTCAAATCGGTAAACGTATCACCCGGAATATGGGAACCGGCGGCGACAGCAAAATCGGGCGGCTGGCCGCCGACGAGGATTTCTCAACCCTGGAAGGGCTTTTCAGCGGCATGGATCTGGTGTTCATCGTCTGCGCCCTGGGCGGTGGAACAGGAACCGGCGCCGCCCCCGTTGTGGCTCGGGCCGCCCAGGAAGCCGGCGCCATGGTCATTGTTTTCGCTACCATTCCCTTCACCTTCGAGGGGGATCGCCGCATGTCGCAAGCCCGCCAGGGACTCGTCGAACTCAGGGAACAGGCCGATGTCGTAATCGTCATTCCCAATCAGTCGCTTCTTGCGGCTTCGGGCCCCCAGGCCACGGCCGAGGAGGCCTTCCAACAGGCGGACTATTATCTCAGCATGGGTGTCTTCGCGATCTGGAAACTGCTGACCCAACGCAACATCATCAACCTCGACTTCGCCACACTGCGCATGGTAGCCAGGTGTAGCGGGGGGGGGAGCCTGTTCAGTTACGGAGAGGGGAAGGGGCCCCAACGCGCCGCCGAGGCGATTCACGCCGCCCTTCACAGTCCGTTGCTGGAGAACGGAGAAAGCCTCGCCGATTCCGAGTCCATCCTCGTCAGCATTCTCGGGGGACCCGACATGGGAATCCGCGAGGTTGAATCCATCATGAATGCCATCAAGGCCGCCACCCGAATCGACGCGCATATCCATATGGGAACGGCCATTGACGACGCCTGGCAGGACACCATTTCCGTGACGATCGTGGCCTCACGCTACTGGAAAGAGGAAAACGAGGCCGAGGAAAGGGGAGAGGAGAAACCGGAGGCCGACCCGGCTCCGGATACGGACTCCACCGCCACCGCCCTCTCGCCACCCCCGAAAAAGAGAAAACGGAGAAATTCCGAAACCCAATCACAACTCATCCTGGGCGGCATCAGCAAGGGACTGTTCAAGGATGTCCAACCGACCATCGTGGGAAATGAAGACATGGATGTGCCGACCTTCATCCGGAAGCATGTTACGGTGGACAAATAATGAGACACATCCTGATTCAGTTCAAGGGGAACGACAACCATACCCCGCTCATCCAGTTCCTCAAG
>CAYHEL010000319.1:0-3065 GCA_964355415.1 uncultured Verrucomicrobiota bacterium
ATACCGGATTGGGCACGAAAGCGCCACCCCGACAGTTTTTCAGATAGTTGAGGCCATGCACCTGCCCCGTCATCTCCAGATCACCCCGGTAGACGGGGTCATGCCACCCCTCAATGTCAATGGACCCCTTGAACCCACCCCGCCGCAATTCGGTGATGATGTCAGTCCAATTGCTGTCACCAAAACCCGGTGTCCTGTGGTAGGCAAATAGATCCTTATTGATAACCCCCTTCGTCTTCACGACGTCCCAGGAGATCGAAGCATCCTTGCCATGCAAATGGAAGATACGACTGACCCATTTCCGGAGTTGCGGCATGGGATCAATCAATTGAACCATCTGGTGGCAGGGCTCCCACTCAAGGCCAAGATTCGCATTCGACAGCGCATTGAACATTCGTTCCCAGGCATCGGGATGATGCGCGATATTCCAATCGCCGGTCTGCCAGATCCCGCCCATGCTACAGTTCTCGAAGGCCAGACGCACTCCCTTGGCTTCCGCTCGCCGGGCCAACTCGCCAAACACCTCCTTGAAACGCGGGATGGAGGCATCGAGCGCCTGGCCGCGCAGTCGCCCAGTAAATCCGGCGACGATGTCCGTACCAAAGAGGTGGGCGTTCTCGATCAGGGTTTCCCAGCCCTTCAGGGTTTCAAGGTCTTTATCCCCTTTTTCCAAAGGATTGCCATAGATACCGAGGGAACTGATCACTACATCCCTGCCTCTGATCGCCTCCTTGACATCAGCGGCCAGTTTCTTGATATCCGTATCTCCCAGCGTCTGCCAGAAGGTGATTGAAAAACTCTCAAATCCGTGCGGCAAAATTTGCTCAATATAACTCTTTGTGTTCTTCCCGCCACTGACAAGCGTTCCGATCCTGATGTCCTGATGTTTCTGATGATCCATATGTTTCTCCACTCCTTTTCACTCTCGCGATGGTTATACCTTAACTGGCACTTCCCTGCCGGTTTTCGCGCTCTTGATGGCCGCGAAAACCATGGCCAGACTCTTGATGTTGTCCGAGCACACGGTTTCCGGCATCGTGCCGTTCCGTAAACACTTCACAAAATCCTTGATCAATCCCGCATGGAAGCCTGTCCGGGTTTCGTCATCCCAGGTCTCCGCAACCACGTCCTCCAGGGTTGAAATAAACGTCCCGCCACTCGTGACACGCTGAGCCTTGATATCCTTGGCGCCATCCCAACGGAACCTGCCCTGCGAGCCAATGCCATGCCAGGCGCTTTCCCACGTGGTGTTCACTCCCTCGGCGCACCAGCTTCCCCGGTAGGTGTAGACCAACCCGTTGCTCATGGTGAAGATCGCCACCGCCGAGGCATCGCGGTCATACCACGATCCCATCGGATTCCATTCCTTGCAGTAAACCGACACCGGGTCTCCCCCGCCCAGATAACGGGCGGCGTCAAAGGTATGGATGGCCATATCCAGGAGCAGCACATGCGCCATGTGGTCGCGGAACCCGCCGATATGGGCTCCAATGAAAAAATCGGAATTCAGGGTGGTCAATGTTCCAAGACGGCCTGATTCCACCAATTTCCTCACACTCCGGATATTGGCATCGAAGCGACGGTTCTGAATGACGGCGTGCGTACGACCCGCCTTCTTCGCGGCCTTCACAATACGGCGGGCGTTGGCCATGCTGTCGGCGAGGGGCTTCTCCCCGAGCACATGGCATCCACGGCGGAGCGCTTCCAGCGCCACCTCCACATGGGCTTCCGGAACCGTGCAATCAAAGACGATATCCGGTTTCGTCTTCTTAAGGACGGCACGAAGATCGGCGCCGATCTCCGCCGCTTCCAGATGAAACTCAAGCGCCCGTTTGCAGGCGCTCTCCTCGATCCGGTCAACCAACCCGACAACCCTGATGTCTGGCATCGTCACGGCAGGCTTGAGCCAGGAAGCACTAATGCCTCCGCACCCCACCAGGACGACACGAAAAGGGGTATCCATGGTTATTTCTTCTCAAAGGCCGCATCAAAGGCCAGATTGGACGGCGGGAAGGCCAGGCGCTTGACAAACTCACAGGCCTCCCTGGCCCCGTGTTCACGATCCATCCCGCTGTCCTCCCACTCGACCGAGAGCGGTCCCTGGTAGTTGATCCGGTTCAGGGCACGGATAATACGCTCGAAATCCACATTCCCACGTCCCAGCGAGCGGAAGTCCCAGAACCGCCGGGCATCGCCGAATGTCAGATGACCGCCAAACACCCCCGACAACCGGGGTGTCTGGGCCCAGGCGACATCCTTCATGTGGACATGGAATATCCGGTCATGAAACCGTTCGATGAAGGCGACGTAGTCAACGCCCTGATACCCCAGGTGACTCGGGTCGTAGTTGAACCCGAACGCGGGATGCCCATCCACGGCGGCCAGTGCCCGCTCCGCGGTGACGATATCAAACGCGATTTCCGTGGGATGTACTTCCAGGGCAAACTTCACGCCGGCCTTCTGGAACTCATTCAAGATCGGCTTCCACCGCTTACCAAAGTCGGCGTACCCCGCATCTACCATCGCTTCAGACACAGGCGGGAAGGCGTAGATCAAAGGCCAGATGGAACTGCCGGTAAAGCCGTTTACGACCTTGACGCCGAGGGTCTTGGCCGCCTTGGCGACCTTGACCATTTCCTTGGCCGCACGCTGGCGCACCCCTTCGGGATCGCCATCGCCCCAGATAGAGGGCGGCAGGATCGACTTGTGCCGCTCATCAATCAGATCACACACGGCCTGGCCTACCAGATGGGCGCTGATGGCGTGAACGTTTAGGCCATGGCGCTCCAGTGTCGCACGTTTAGCCCGGCAATAGGCGGCGTCGGCCTTATCAACCTCGAAGTGGTCGCCCCAGCAGGCCAGTTCCAGACCCTCATACCCGAACCCCTTGGCCTTCTGGCACAACGTCTCAAGCGCCAGATCAGCCCATTGCCCTGTAAATAATGTCACCGGACGTGCCATGATTGAGTCTCCTTGTTTGTTTACTTGAAATACACGGGTTTACCTGTCTTTGCCGACAGATAGATCGCTTCCAAAATTTCCGTCACCACCAGCGCCTCTTCGGG
>CAYHEL010000320.1:0-3061 GCA_964355415.1 uncultured Verrucomicrobiota bacterium
CCAGACTGGAATCCAGAATCCCCCGCGAGACTTCAAGAGGCATCCCCTTGATCCGGTTTCGGGTGTCCAGGTTCAATACCCAGAAACGCTCGTGCTCCAACCCCCTTGCCATTTCACGCAGAGTGCCCGCAGCATCCTCCGGGGTTCTGACAAACGAGCCCCTCTCGTCACGGGTTTCATCCGCCATCCGCCTGGCCAGATCCAGGGCCGCACGCACCATCTGGGCTTTGACTCTCCCCAACCCCTTGAAGGTCTTATCGGATGTCAGTTCATGAATGGAAGCCCTTGAAAGCGCCGTCAGACTTCCATATTTCACCAACATCCGCTCCGCCAGATCCACAACGTTCAATCCCCGTGATCCGGTTCTGAGAAGAATCGCAAGCAGGATCGCGTCCGACACATTCTCCATTCCCTGCCGTTCCACCGCCTCGCGCGGGCGCAATCGCAGAGGCATGTCGCAGACACGATAACAGACGGGTGACGGCGGCACAGCGTACGGGGTTTCTGCAAGATTAGTCATGGTTGTTATTAATATAGGAATATATTAATAGTCATTCAGAACAACCACGTCAACCCAGAAAGATCGAACCCGTTAAACGCATACGGGCTGAGGGCCGTGGCAATCCCAATCGCAGGCAACCTGGGCGGCCAGGTGATCCACGGACAAGGAGGATGGGGCCTGAATCCAGGAAACCGCGGCCTGATGCCTGAACCAGGTCATCTGCCGCTTGGCCAACTGGCGGGTCCTCCGAGCGGTTTCTTCCATGGCCTGGTCAACCGTCAGAGTCCCTTTCAGACAGGCAATCGCCTCGGCATACCCGATGGCCTGCGCCGCGGTACCAGAGGGATCCCAACCCCGATCCAGCAAGGCGCGAGCCTCCTGCAAAAGCCCCCCTGCATACATGGCCCTCACTCGTGTGTCGATTCGACCTCTCCGTTCATCCCGGGGCACCTCCAGCCCGGTAATAACGGCTTCCGGTCTGGGATCAACCCAGGATCGGGGTGGTTCGACACATCCCGCATCCAGCAGTTCAAGCGCCCGGATCAGGCGTCGACTATTGGCCCGATCCGCGAGGGCCTCAAACCATCGTGGATTCCTGACCCTCAAGGTCTTCTGCAACCCGTCCACACCTTCAGCCTCAAAAAGGGTCTGCCAACGCCCACGACTTCCCTCGGGGATGAAGGGAAGTTCGTCCAGCCCCTGTAGAAGGGCCTTGACGTAGAGACCTGTCCCCCCCGCCACAATCACGGCTTTACCATGGGTCGACGCCGCCTCGAAACACCGGCGTGCCTCCTCCATAAAGCGGGCCACATTAAACGATTCGGAAGGATCGGCCAGATCCACGCCCCAGTAGCGAACCCCGTTCCGTTCCGCAATGGAAGGCTTGGCGGTTCCGATATCCATCCCACGATAGACCAGCATGGAATCGGCGGAGAGAATTTCGGCATGGCGAAGTTCAGCCAGTCGCTGGGCGACCACCGTCTTACCGGCAGCGGTTGGTCCGACCAGAAAAAACGCCCGGTGGTGAAGTGCGGACATGACTCTCCTCAAGCCGCTGGTTTATTGGCGGAGGGGAACAAAGTGGAAAGCATATAGAGACCAACACCGACACAAATTGAAGAATCCGCCACATTAAAGGCCGGGAAATGATGATTGCGCCAGCAGAAGTCGAGAAAATCCACAACGTACCGCAAACGGATCCGGTCAAACAAGTTACCGACAATCCCGCCGATCATCAGGGCCAGGGCAAGACGATGAATCAGACTGTCTGACAAAAAGGAGCGCCTGAATACAATGAGCACGATAAGAACCGCCAATGACAGGATGACCAGAATCCCGGTGAATTCACCGAACATGCCCCAGGCCGCCCCGGTATTCCGGACATAGGCCAGGTTGAAGAAACCGGGAACGACAGGCAGACTTTCTCCCAGTGAAAATCGCGAAACAATCCAGTATTTGGTTACCTGGTCAAGAATGATAATCCCTAAACTGAGCAGAACCACCAACATGGGGGGGATACGGGGCTATTCCGTCTCTTCCTGCTCAACTGTTTCAGGAGTCTGTTCCACACCCTGCGCAATGGTATCGCCAAACGGACGGAATCGGCTGCGACCCTTCTCCTGTTCTGACTGGCATTTCATGCACATGCGGGCGAAAGGAAGCGCAAGGAGGCGGGGCTTCTCGATCACACACTCGCACCCGTCGCAAATACCATAGGAGCCATCCTCGATACGACGCAACGCCGCATCAATTTCAAAAACAGAGTCATGCTCGCTACTGACAAGGTTCAACGCCAACTCCCTGTCAAAATCATCCGTTCGATCCTCCGAGGAGGCATCATCGACATACTTCAGGGAATCATCGGCCAACGCGCTGATCTGACCGGTTAACCGTTCACGCATCTTAATGAGGGCCTCTTTCAGACTTCCCAACCCCTTCTTATCCACAGCCATTTTCAGGGGACGTTTTGTCGCCACAACCACCTTAACGGCAGGTGTCACAGCCCGTTTTGAAACACCCCCCTTGGCGTTCGACTTCCCGACCTTGGCAACGGGTTTCGGAGTGGTCTTAGCGACGGGCTTTGGGACAGCCTTCTTAACCGCCGCCACTTTCTTTGTCGGCGGCTTGGCTTTGATCGTGACCGTTTTTTTCACAACAGATTTTGCTTTTGCCGTTTTCTTTGCCATAAAACTCCCATTCTTCATCCCGTTCTGTTATTTCGTACGGGAAAAAGCCTGCCTAGATAACAAACGACGCTGTCCCTGTCAACCTTGCCAATCACTCTTCTTTGGCCCAGGCCACCACAGCCTCGGGCAAAGCCGACACATCCACAATCGTACACCTGACATCGCCCTGATCGCCAGGCACCATGAGTTCCTCGCCCGGTCGATGCCCGGTCAGGGTCTTGCCCATCCGGCTACTGCACGAAATGATATTCTGTTCGGTATCCTGATCCCACTCTCCCAGGATATAAAACCGTTGTGTCCGGCAGTCCTCCGTCCGGATGGTGACCGTGGTTCACATTCCGGCCAACTCGTTCCGGCAATTGGAGAAATCCGG
>CAYHEL010000321.1:0-3059 GCA_964355415.1 uncultured Verrucomicrobiota bacterium
GCACAGAACGCCATCCAGATCGCTGAGGTCATGATTGAGCGGGGCTACCTGAAGAAATAAGCCGCCTTGAGATAAAAACCGCTTTCGGAAACGACTGCGGTTTTTTGTGCCATAACTCAGCGACCTGGGGCGGAGAACCCGGGAATACCGGGCGTGCCCTCCCAGGGCTGTGGGGTATTCCAGGGCATGTTGGAATCGGCCTCGGTTGCGCAACCGGCGCCCCATAGAAGCCCGCTTAATACCAGTAGAAGGGCGATAGCGCGCATGGGAGTGAACCTGGGTTCTCTCAATAAAAAACATTGTCGCCGCGGAGAGGCGGCATTTGCTGATAGTCCAACAGGATTTCGCCCAACGCCACCCGCTGATCGCGGCGAACCTCGGAAACGCGGATTTTGCCCACCAACTTGTCCTCGCGCTGGATCGTCAAATCTGTCAACGGGATCATTGCGGAATCAGGAAGAATATCCATGACAACAAAATTCCAGTTGGTATTCACGACCGTGATCTGACCCTGCAATCCCCGGGGAATCGCGTTCGTGTCAAACTGCCCCTGGCACACTTTCAGATCCTTTTCCAGTTTCTGAATGTAACGTTTCCCAGCCTCGATCTTGGATTCGCCATCGCTGACCTTCTCAGACAACTTGGCAATCTCGCCCGATTTCTTCTCGATGTCGGCTTTGGCGGTCTCAACCTGACCATTCAGATCCGTGATTTCTCCCGCTTTCTTTTCGACATCTTTCTTGGTCGCGGCAAGATCCGTCTCCGTCTTCGCCAGTGTGGTCTTGGTGTCCGTGAGAACACCTTCTGTCTTGACCAACGTGTTGCTGGTCTCCCCCAGGGTGCCGCGGGTTTGCTCCAATCCGGTGCGGGTATCATTCAACCGGTCAAACTGGCGTCCTGCATTGACCAGCACATCAACCAAAACAGCGTCAAGCGTACCGGCGCCGGTTGTGACCTTGGAGGGTTTCCCATCATCGCCCACTTTATAGTACTGCTTGAGTTGCTCGGGCGTGATCTTGATATGCGTGGCGTCACGCGCCACGAGATCGGCGTTTGTTTGAGGAACCTCGATCGTGTTCGCAATTTTCGCGACATAATCCGAGAGTTTGACGGTCCGGCCCTTCAATTCATCCCGTTGGCCATAGAGTTTGAGTTCCATGACAACCGCAACGATACTCAAGACCAGAACCAGTACAACCAAGACTTTTAAGGCTTTATCCATGTTTTTCCCCTGGTCAAAAACTCGTTTCTATGCGGCCATGATGCACCGCCAACCGGACACCTGTCAAACAAAAATACCAAACCCGGATGCCTTTCTCAATAGACATTGAACACCACACCCCGTCGAGTTGTTTCGCCCGAAGCTCGCCTTGACTTTTTGAAGAGTGTTTTCTAGCCTGTACCCGCTTTTGGCACACCGAAACGGAGGGGTGGCAGAGCCCGGTTGAATGCGCGTGACTCGAAATCACGTTTACCAGCAATGGTAACGGGGGTTCAAATCCCTCCCCCTCCGCCATCCTTCGTTCTGCGCCATGAGAGGCTTGAGCTACGGATCATCTTAACCAAAGGGAGATTTCATGAAGCAGACTTTGTTGGTCGTTTTCGGATTGCTCTGCAGCGCGTGGACGATGGCGAGCGGCGAGGTGAAGTTGCCTGCCATTTTCAGTGATAACATGATTCTTCAGGCAGGTAAGCCGGTGCCGGTATGGGGGACGGCTGCGCCAGGCGAGAAGGTGGCGGTGGAATTATCACCCGTCAAGGCGAAGCGGTTTCTCTTCACGAGCCGTTGTGTCGCGGCGACGGCGACGGCCGGTGCGGATGGAGTCTGGAAGACTACCTTGGCCCGCCTGTACGCCTCGGATCAGGCTGCAACCCTGAAAGTCAAGGGATCCTCCTCCTCAGAACTGGTGATCACCAACGTACTGGTCGGCGAAGTATGGATCTGCTCCGGTCAGTCCAACATGGAATTCCCGGTCGCTCATGTGATTGATGCCGATACCGTGATCGCCGCATCAGCCAATCCCTGTCTGCGTCAGTTCCGGGTGGGCAAGAATACATCGGTTACGCCGCTGGCAGACTGTACGGGAAAATGGGAGTTGGCCGATACCAATACGGTGGGGGGATTTACGGCGGTTGGATACGTCTATGGACGCGACTTGCAGGCGGCGTTGAAGGTGCCGGTGGGACTCATTCATACCTCATGGGGCGGCACGCCTGCTGAAGCCTGGACCAGTAAGGCGAGATTGGAAGGGGATCCCGAACTCAAGGCGATGATGGAGAGCCAACTGGGTGCACTGTCCAAGGCGGATCCCAAGAAACAGCCCCGCCCACAGAACACATCGACATGTCTTTTCAACGCCATGATCAACCCGTTGATCCCCTATGCCGTGGCCGGGGCCATCTGGTATCAGGGTGAGTCCAACGCCGGTCGCGCCGTTCAATACCGGAAGTTATTCCCGGCCATGATTACCGACTGGCGAACGCTGTGGAATCAGGGGCCTTTCCCCTTCTATTTCTGTCAGTTAGCCAATTTTATGGCGAAGGATACGAATCCGGTGGAAAGCGCCTGGGCGGAATTGCGCGAGGCGCAAACGATGACCCTGTCCCTTCCGCATACGGGGCAGGCGGTACTGATCGATATTGGGGAGGCTGCCGATATTCATCCCCGCAATAAGCAGGAGGCGGGTCGCCGCCTGGCGTTGGTCTCCCTGTCCCAGACCTATGGAAAGCCCCTGGAGTTTTCTGGCCCGGTTTACAAATCAATGAAAGTCAAGGGTGGCCGGATCCATGTGAACTTCAAAAATGCGGCCGGCGGTTTGGTTGCTGGCGCGATCCCGGATTCCTACCAGCCGAAAAGTTCGTCGTCCGAGAAAAATCCGCTGGTTAGAAACTCCCCCGCGAGCCAGTTGGAAGGATTTATCATTTGCGGCGATGACAGGAAGTGGGTCTGGGCTGATGCCGTTATCCGGGAAAATACGGTGGTGGTATCGTCGCCTCGGGTCGCCAAACCCGTCGCGGTTCGTTATGCCTGGGCCAACAACCCGACTTGTAACCTCTAT
>CAYHEL010000322.1:0-3009 GCA_964355415.1 uncultured Verrucomicrobiota bacterium
AGTCAGAAATTGGCCGCCGCACAAACCATCACCCTGTCAGTGCCCCCGCCTGTCAATGTCGGCCTGAAGCCCGAGCCCATCCCGCTGCACGTGCTGTTCGAAGACGCCGATCTGATCGTGATTAATAAGCCCGCCGGACTGGTCGTTCACCCCGCCGCCGGACATGCCTCGGGAACGCTCGTCAACGCCCTCCTGGCCCACTGCCCCGATCTTGCCGGTATCGGCGGGGAGAAACGTCCGGGCCTTGTTCACCGTCTCGATCGCGACACCACGGGAGTGATGGTGGTGGCGAAGAACGAAACCGCCATGCGATCCCTGGTGAACCAGTTCCGGCTCCGGCAGGTGACGAAAGAGTATCTCGCCCTCGTGTGGGGTCATTTGAATCCCCCGTCAGGACGCATGGAAACCCTGATCGGGCGCAATCCCAAGGATCGCAAGAAAATGTGCGCCAAGCCTGATGTCGGCCGGGTTGCCATCACGAATTTCGAGACCCGGGAAACATTCGCAACGACATCCCTCGTGCGAATTCGCATCGAAACCGGCCGTACCCATCAGATCAGAGTCCACATGGCGCACCTCGGTCATTCGGTCGTCGGGGATCCCCAATACGGTCGGCCCCGCCATGAGGCCCTGCCCGTTCCCGTTCCAGACCGCCAGATGCTCCACGCCGTACGCCTTGCCTTCTCCCATCCCGGAACCGGCCATCACTTTGTCTTTGAGGCGCCAATCCCTGAGGATATGAGAGTTCTTATTGACACGCTGAAACATTAGACTAACCCGTACCGGAAATATTCCATGGATTTTTTTTGCCTATTTCAGAGGCATGTGGGATAACGCTGCCCATGAATAACAGAGAACGAACCTTGGCGGTATTGAGATATCAACCCTACGATCGGTTGCCCATTGTGCATTTCGGGTATTGGGGCGAGACCCTCCAGAAATGGGTCGAGGAAGGCCATCTAACCCCCGGCGAGATTAAAGGCTGCTGGGACGGCAGCGAGGTTGAACGAGACTTGTCCGCCAAGTTGGGGTTCGACTTCACTTGGCAGAATATGTTCTTCGCCAACGCGGGACTCAATCCGGGCTTCGAGAGCAAGGTGATCAGGGAATTTCCGGACGGTCTGCGGCATGTGCTGAACGGGAATGGCGTCATCACGGTGCAGAGCGCCGATGCCGGCAGCATTCCGGCTGAGATCGATCACCTCCTGAAAGACCGGGCGTCGTGGGAGGAACACTACAAGTCGCGTTACGCCTGGTCGGAAGACCGGGTTGATCGCGCCGCGCTGGAGCAACTCGCGCGGCAGAAACGCGAAGTCCCGCTGGGACTTCACTGCGGGAGCCTTTTCGGGCAAATCCGCGACGTGCTGGGAGTGGAAGGGGTCAGTTATCTGTACGTGGACGACGAGCCGCTCTTCCGGGAAATCATCGACACGGTCGGAGACCTCTGCTATCGCAACACCGAACGCGTCTTGTTGCTGGGGGCCGGCGTCGGGTTCGACTTCGCGCATTTCTGGGAGGATATCTGCTTCAAGAACGGGCCGCTGATCAGTCCGGCCGTGTTCCGAGAGTATGTCGGCCCGCACTACCGGCGTATCACGGATCTGGTCAAACGGCACGGCATTGACATCGTTTCCCTGGACTGCGACGGCTGGATCGACGCGCTGCTGCCCGTCTGGTTTGACAACGGCGTCAACACCATGTTCCCGATCGAGGTCGGAACCTGGAACGCCTCCCTCGCGCCGTGGCGTAAACAGTATGGCAGGGAACTGCGCGGCGTGGGCGGCATGAACAAGACGGTGTTCGCCCATGACAAGGCGGCAGTGGATGCGGAGATCGAGCGGTTGAAGCCCCTGGTGGAACTCGGCGGGTACATTCCCTGTCCGGATCATCGGATTGCACCCGACGCCAAATGGGAGAATGTTCAGTACTATTGCACCCGGATGCGGGAGACCTTTGGTCAGGGCGAACGGGGTTAGCGGCGCCGGAGCATTGTCTCCTACGGCGCCGTCTCTCCGGGGTAAACAAATCCCCATTGCCGGCGCAGTTCATCCATGGTGCGCATCATGGACACCGTTTCGGAGAGCGGAATGACGGGACTTTCCAGGAGGCCCGCGCGCAGGCAACGGCCCACCTCGATCGCCTCGTACTCGTAGCCGTTGCCGACCTTGGGAATCGTGACCGCCTCAGGCTCCTTCCCTTCCCGCATCAACGTCGCCTGGGATCCATGCCAGAATTCCGGCATCAGGATCGAGCCGGTCGTCCCGAGTATCCTCGCCTCATGGGCGGTTCTCGTTCGCACGGCACAGGTCAAAACCGCCAGTTCCCCGCCCCCGTACGACAAGACCACGGCCGACTGTTCATCCACCCCGGTCTCACCAAGATGACATAGTCCTGTCACTTTCGAAGGCGCCGCACCGAAAACCATGGCGGCCAGCGACAGGGGGTAGATGCCGACATCCAGCAAGGCCCCGCCACCCAGATTCGCATTCAACACCCGATTCTCCGGATCCCACTCGGCCCGGAACCCGAAATCCGCCATGACCATCCTGGGTTCGCCAACCGCCTTCCGGGCCAGCCACTCCCGGATCTGAACCATGACCGGCAAAAACCGCATCCACATCGCCTCCATGAGAAAGACGTTGCGCTGGCGCGCCAGTTCCACCAGATCCTGCGCTTCCCGCGCATTGAGGGTAAACGGTTTCTCCAGCAACACGGCTTTTCCGGCCTGGATGCACAGCCTGGCTCCCTCGTGATGCAGGGGATGTGGTGTGGCCACATACATGACATCGACCTCGGGATCCGCCGCCAATGACTCGTAATCCCCGTGAACGTAGGGCACGTTGAACTCCGCGGCAAAGGCCATCGCTTTATCCTTCGTTCGTGACCCGACCGCCACCAGCGCGGCATCAGGAACGGACTGCAACCCTACCGCAAATTTCCGGGCAATTTTCCCCAACCCCAGAATGCCCCATCGGATCGTCTTCATACGAACGCCCTTTCGTATCGCTC
>CAYHEL010000323.1:0-2987 GCA_964355415.1 uncultured Verrucomicrobiota bacterium
ACGGGGATATCAAGATCCTGGGGAACCACGGCGATGGCCTTTGCCCGGGCTTCCGGTGCCATGCGGTGGATCGGGGTCCCGAACACCTCCACTGTGCCGGCGGCCGGTGTCAGTAATCCCGAGAGAATGGCAAACAGTGTTGATTTTCCTGCCCCGTTGGGGCCCAGGATGCCCACCATCTCCCCGGCCGCAATCGTCAGGGAGATATCTTGCAGGACCGGTTTCTCGCGGTAGCGCGCGGTCACATGACTAAGTTGGATGGCAGTGGGCATGGGGACTCTGAACCGACGGGCAAGCCTTCTTACTTGATATCGGCATGATAACTCTGGAGCGACCGCACCTGATAATCACCCTTGATCCGCGCGGAAATGCCTTCGGCCGCCGCCACCGCCGCCGTTACGGTCGTAATGTACGGGATCTTGTGCTTGATGGCCGCCTTCCGGATATACGAATCGTCCGTCACGCTCATCTTTCCGGCAGGCGTGTTGATGATCAACTGAATGCCCCCGTTGGTGACCACGTCCACAATACTGGGCCGCCCTTCCTGGACTTTCAACACGAGGTCCGCCGCCACTCCACTCGCCGTCAGGAACGCCTGGGTTCCCCTGGTCGCCAGGAGCTTGAACCCCATTTGCGCATACCGCCTGGCCGCGCCGACCAATGCCGGGGATCGATCCTTTTCGCATACCGTCAACAGCACGGTTCCTGCCGTGGGCAACGTCGACTTGGCTGCTTCCTGAGCCTTGTAGAAGGCCATGCCAAACGAGTCCGCCATCCCCAGCACCTCGCCAGTCGACCTCATTTCGGGCCCCAACACCGGGTCCACCTCGGGGAACATCGAGAACGGGAACACCGATTCCTTCACGCCGCAATGCGGGATGGAACGGTCCTTCAGGTTGAAGTCTTTCAGTTTCTTGCCCAACATGATCTCGGTGGCGATCCGGGCCATCGACATACCGCACACCTTGGACACGATCGGCACCGTCCGGGAGGCTCGCGGATTGGCTTCCAACACGTACACCTTGTCCTGACAGATCGCAAACTGCACATTCAGGAGGCCGACCACCTTCATGGTCTTGGCGATCTCACGCGTATACTCCTTGATGGTCTCAATATGCTTCTGCGGGATCGTCCTCGGCGGGATCACGCAGGCTGAGTCGCCGGAGTGAATGCCGGCCTCCTCGATATGCTCCATCACGGCGGGCACATAGGCATCCGTGCCGTCGGCAATGGCATCAGCCTCCGCCTCCAGCGCGTTCTCGAGATACTTGTCGATCAAAATTGGGCGATCTGGCGTCACACCGACAGCCGCGGCAAAGTAACTCGTCAGCATCCCCTCGTCATAAACGATCTCCATCCCGCGCCCACCGAGTACGAACGAGGGACGAACCATCAACGGGTACCCGATCCGCGTGGCAATCTGCTGGGCGCCCGCAATGGTGACGGCCATGCCGCTTTCAGCCATGGGGATGTTCATCTTCTCCATGAGCTTCCGGAACATGTCACGGTCCTCGGCTAGATCGATCGCCCCTGTGGTCGTCCCCAGGATCTTCACCCCGGCCGCCTCAATATCCTTGGCCAGGTTGAGCGGGGTCTGCCCGCCAAACTGGCAGATCACGCCGAACGGCTTCTCCTTCTTGTAGATCTGGAGCACATCCTCCACGGTCACCGGTTCAAAGTAGAGCTTGTTTGAGGTGTCATAGTCGGTGGACACGGTCTCCGGGTTGCAATTGACCATGACGCTTTCGTAGCCCATGTCGCGCAAGGCGAAGGCGGCATGCACGCAACAGTAGTCGAACTCGATGCCCTGCCCGATCCGGTTCGGTCCCCCGCCCAGGATCATGACCTTCTTCGGGTTGGTCGTGGCCGTTGACACATCCGGCGCATTATAGGTCGAGTAGTAGTAACCGGCGTTGGCCACGCCACTGACCTTGACCTCATGCCAACCCTCGACGATCCCGGCTTTCGTCCGCTGTTCACGAATCGCCTTCTCGGAGATCCCGAGGATCTGCGCCAGATACTTGTCCGCAAATCCGTCCTTCTTCGCCCGCGCCAGCAGCGCGTCGGGCAGAGTCTTACCCTTGTACGCCAGAACTTCCTCCTCCAATTTCACGAGTTCCCGCATCTGTTCGATGAAATACGGCTTGATGTGGGTCCGCCGGTAGAGTTCCTGCGTATCAGCCCCCTTCCGGATCGCCTCATACATCAGGAACTGCCGCTCGCTCGTGGCCTCATTCAGACGCACCATCAGTTCATCCAACGACAACCGGTTGAAATCCTTCACAAACCCAAGACCATGCCGCCCGTTCTCAAGCGACCGGATCGCTTTCTGAAAGGACTCCTTGTAGGTCTTCCCGATGCTCATCACCTCGCCCACGGCGCGCATCTGCGTACCGAGCTTGTCCTGAACGCCCTTGAATTTCTCAAATGCCCAGCGACAGAACTTGATGACGATGTAATCGCCCGACGGCGTGTAGCGATCCAGCGTGCCGTCACGCCAGTAGTCCATCTCCTTCATGGTCATGCCGCCCGCCAACTTTGCGGACACCAGCGCGATCGGGAACCCGGTCGCCTTCGAGGCGAGGGCGGACGATCGCGAAGTCCGGGGATTGATTTCAATGACCACAATCCGGCTCGTCTTGGGATCGTGCGCGAACTGCACATTTGTGCCACCGATCACCCCGATCGACTCCACGATCTTGTAGGAATAGTCCTGCAACCGCTTCTGGATTTCCGGAGAAATGGTCAACATCGGGGCCGCGCAATAGGAGTCGCCGGTATGCACACCCATGGCGTCAATGTTCTCGATGAAACACACCGTGATGAGCTGGTTGTCATCATCCCGGACCACTTCCAGTTCAAGTTCCTCCCATCCCAAAACGGACTCTTCGACCAGGATCTGACCGACCATGCTGGCCGCGATCCCTCGGGGTGCAATGACCCTCAACTCGTCCAGGTTGTAGACCAACCCGCCGCCGGTGCCGCCC
>CAYHEL010000324.1:0-2966 GCA_964355415.1 uncultured Verrucomicrobiota bacterium
GCTGGATGATTTGCATGAATCGGGAATGCTGGAAAACACGTTGATCGTGATGGCGCGGCGGGCACTCGCCTTGGCTTCCGCCGTGCCATCATGGCCAATCAGAAGGAAGGAGCACAGTGTGGTCCCTTCCCAGAAGATGGAGAGCCACTTCATGTTATCCATCAGGACCAGGCCGTTCATCAAGCCGAGGAAGGCGATCAGGATAAAGAAGAAACGATTGGTCGAGGCCGCCGAGGAGGGGGCGTGATGTTCGTGCTGGTGCATGTATCCAATAGCATAGAGGGCGATCAGGCTGCCAATAACCGACACGATGAGAACCATGATCATGGCCAGAGAATCCACGACCAGAATCGTATCGGGAACAACGTCCCCATGGCTCATGAAGACGCCGGCGCCGCACAACCCGAGTTGAATGACGGCCATCAGGCGCACAGGCCAACTGCGAATAGCCAACCCGATCCCCAGCACAATCAGGATGATGACGGGCTCGATCCAGTTCCCCAGAGTTGTGATAAACGGCGGCAGGGCGATTTTCGGCATGTCGATGACAAAGGGCAGGGCGATTCCCGCCGCGATGGTGGTCAGGCAGGCGAGGGTAATCACGGCGTTACGCAGGCTGCCCTTGATTCCCGTCAACATGATCAGCCCGGAGACGAGCGGTCCCAAAATCAGCAAAGCGAGAATCGTTTCTTGAGTCTGCATAACCGTTGCTCTCCCTGAATCTGGACACAAAACACTGTCAGATCGTTAAAATATTAACAACATCGATCGGATCTAACGCCGTCCGACCGGTTCTGAAAAAAAGCGCGCGCAGTATGTAATGCGATCTCTCAGAAGTCAATCCTTGATAAATAACAAATGTCATCCGCAATATTCCTTATCTACCTGTAGTCAGTATTGATCTGGAATCCACTATGGGTTGAGGGTGGCATAATACGGAACGGAGTGCTAGAGTTATCCCGTGAATATTGCTTTTCTTGCTGTCAATTGCTCCTATTCTCACTCAAGTCTTGCGTCCTGGCGCCTTCATGCTGCCATGCGAGGAGATGAGGGCTGGCACTGGAATACCGTCGAGGTTACGGTCAAGGATTCCCCCCAGTCGGTATTGGAACAAGTGCTGGTTTGCCGGCCGCACGTGGTGGCGGCGACACTCTACCTCTTCAATCATGATTTTGTCATGGGACTCCTCTCTCAGATCCGATCCAGAGCCCCCGATGGTCTCATTGTGGTGGGGGGGCCTCAATGTCTGGGCGATAACCGGGCCCTTCTCAGACCTGAGGGACCGGCCGATGCGGCTCTCAGGGGCGAGGGTGAACGGGCCTTCCCCGAGTTGTTGCGACGTTGGGCTTCCGGAACGGACTGGCGTGAAATTCCCGGGGTCTGCACGGCGGGAGTGCTTCACTCCTACCGCGACAACGGGTTTACAGAGGAATTGCCCTCTCTGGATGATACTCCTTCATTTTACAGGCGTGAACTGGCCGGGTTTAAGAAACCGTTTATCCAATTGGAGACCTCTCGAGGGTGCCGTAACGGGTGTCTGTTTTGCACCAGTCGGAAGACCGCCGTCAGGACGCATTCCCCGGAGCGAATACGGGCTGATCTTCAGGACATTCAGCAGGCCGGCGTCAGGGAAGTTCGGCTTGTAGATCGCACCTTTAATGAGAATCGAGCCAGGGCGCTGTTGCTCACGTCACTATTCAGGGATGAGTTTCCATCCCTCCGTTTCCATCTCGAGATGGATCCGGCGCGCTTCGGGAAAGGTCTCGCCTGCGAGTTCGCCAAGGCGGGTGGCGGGCAATTTCATATTGAGGCCGGAATCCAGAGTCTGAACCAGTCTGTGTATGACTTAATCGAACGTACGGCTGGGGTGGCCAGGTCTCTGGAAGGACTCCGGCGTTTATGCGCCTTGCGCAATGTTGAAGTTCACGTTGATCTGATAGCCGGCCTTCCCGGGGGAACCCGGCAGGATCTTGTAGACGACCTGCACACCATTATCGCGCTGGAGCCGGCGGAAATTCAAGTGGAGCGCCTGAAATTGCTCCCCGGCACGCCGTTGGCCGGTAATCCGGGAAAATGGGGACTGAAGGCATCGCCGTTGCCTCCCTATCAGGTGTTGAGCACACGGGAGATGACGGCGGAGGATTTGGCACAGACTGATCGATGGTCGAAAATTCTCGACTGGTTCTATAACCAGGACGCCTTGCGCGGGAGTGTGGTGGCAGGCGTTCAGGTGATTCCCGGATTTCTTGACGAATTGGCCCGGCGGGTCGGGGAGCGTGCCGGTTTTTCCGTGTGCCCGAATTTGGAAGACCGATTCCTGATCATGGATGGTTTGCTGGCAGGTGAGCCGCAGGATCGTCTGCGTTACCGGTGGTACAGAATGGGATTCAGTACCCGACATGGCCCCTGTGCCTCACTTTCCTGGAAGGCCGCCCTTCCGGAAGGCGCCTTTCTGGTGGAAGGCGATGCCGCCGTCCATGTTTCCCGGATGGTCAGAGTGGAACTGGCCACTCCCCACATCTTCTGCTACGGCACCGGATCCGCCGGTGAAAGGGCGGTTGTGGCCGTTTACCGCCTTTGACTACCTATTCTCAACTGCCAATTCAGGGTGCGGCAGGGCGGGATCCTCGCACAATTGCCGTGGCGCTGTTCCCTTGAACAGGCGAATCCAGAGAATGGCGTTGGCCGATACGATGGCCATGACCAGAACCATGAAGATGGCTGTGACGGCGATATCCACCTGATTGTTGAATATCTGGCGGGTGATTTTTTCAATCTCCGATACCGGAGCGACCGACCATTGTGAGCGAAGATTGGCGATGGTCGGCACGAAGCCGGCCGCTTCCGGCGCAAATATCTTCTGCCAGCCTGCCGTCATGGTCACCACCAGCAGGAAGACCAGGGGAACCAGCGTCACCCAGATATACCGATCCCGATTCATCTTGATCAGGATCGTGGTGCCCAAC
>CAYHEL010000325.1:0-2938 GCA_964355415.1 uncultured Verrucomicrobiota bacterium
GGGTTCCCAATGCGGCCATGTGGTGGGTGATTGGCGGGGCGACGGTTTTCCTGACTCTGATCCTCAATGTTCCTTTCCTGAGAACCCTTTTCAAGTTTTCGGTCCTGCATCCCATCGACATTGCCATCTGCGTGGGCGCCGGCCTGCTCAGCATCATGGCGTTCGAGTTGAGGAAACTTCAGGCAAGGACGATGAAGTCCCACAGATCGGCGGGCTAAATTCTGGTTTTCTTCTTGCCTAACCCATTCTCATTGTGTCAAATACGTACGTTTCATAAGTTGAGAAGGAATATCATCATATGCGTTTGACCCAGACTTTGATCCCCACCCTGCGCGAAGCGCCCCAGGATGCCGAGATCCCCAGCCACAAACTCATGATGCGGGCCGGCCTGATCATGAAACTCGGGGGCGGGCTCTACACCTTTCTCCCCGCCGGACTCAAGGCGCTCCGGAAGGTCGAAAAGATTGTCCGCGAGGAGATGGACAGGGCCGGCGCCCTCGAGGTTCTGATGCCCGCCCTGCAACCCCGTGAAATCTGGGAACAGTCAGGCCGATATACCGTTCTCAAGGACGCCATGTTCAAAATCAAGGATCGCCAGCAGCGTGATATGGTTCTGGGCCCCACCCATGAGGAAGTCATCACTGACCTGGTATCGCGGCAGATCAATTCCTACCGCCAGTTGCCGAAAACCTTCTACCAGATCCAGACCAAGTTCAGGGACGAGATCCGGCCCCGCTTCGGCCTGATGCGCGCCAAGGAATTCAGCATGAAGGACGCCTATAGCTTCGACGTGAGCTGGGAAGCCGCCGACGTCAGTTATCAGGCCATGTATGACGCCTATGTCCGTATCTTCAAGCGGTGCGGACTGCGCACAAAGGTCGTGGAAGCCGATACCGGCGCCATGGGCGGCAATTTCTCCCACGAATTCATGGTGCTGGCTGATTCCGGCGAGGATGGCATCGTGGAATGCGAATCCTGCTCCTATGCCGCCAATGTGGAGCGCGCTGAACGCATGACACCGAAGACCGACACCACGACGACCGATAAGTCGCCGGAAATCGTTGCCACGCCGGGGAAACGCACCATTGATGAGGTGTCGGCCTTCCTGAAACTGGCGCCACAAGACCTGATCAAGACACTCATTTACGTCGCCGACGGCAAACCGGTCGCCGTGCTGGTGCCCGGAGACCGGGACGTGAACGAGCACAAACTGGCAAGGGCACTCGGCGGCATTCCCGTGCAGTTGGCCGACGACGCAACCATCATCCAGGCAACCGGCGCGCCGGTCGGGTTTGCCGGACCCGTCGGCTTGAAAATTCCAATCTACGCAGATTCCGGACTCCAAACACCGCGCGTCTCGGCCACCGGCGGCAATGCCGCCGATACCCATCTGGTGAATGTTCTGCCGGGCCGGGATTTCCAGGTCACCGAATACTTCGACCTGGTGATCGCCAGAGAAGGCGACTCCTGTCCCCGTTGCAGTACCCGGATGCGAGAGAAGCGCGGTATCGAGGTGGGCCATGTGTTCAAACTCGGGACAAAATACAGCAAGGCCTTCGACGCGGGTTTCCTGGATGCGGCAGGCAATCGACAGATCATCGTGATGGGATGCTATGGGATCGGCGTCACCCGTACCCTGCAGGCGGTTATCGAACAGAGTTACGACGAAAACGGCATCATCTGGCCGATGGCAATCGCACCCTATCAGGTCAGCGTCGTGGTTCCCAATACCGGCCATGCCGAGAGCGTCAAGACCGCCGAGGAGATCATCCAGAAACTTGAAGCGCTGGGTATTGATGTGCTCTTTGATGATCGTGACGAACGGCCCGGGGTTAAATTCAAGGACGCCGACCTGATGGGACTGCCCATCCGGGCGGTGATCAGCGAACGCTCACTGGCCGAGGGAAAAGTGGAAGTCAAGCGGCGCACTGAGAAGGAAAAAAACATGATTCCTGTCAGCGACGCCGTAACGTTTATTGAAAACATCATCCGGGGAGAACTCTCATGACAAAACGTGAACTCGTTGTACGCATTGCTGAAGAAACTGAATTATCCCAGCAGCAGGTCTTTGCTGTCGTCCAAAAGACACTCGACTACATCACCGAGAGCCTGGAAAAAGGCGAGAACATTGAGTTCCGCGATTTCGGTGTGTTTGAAATCAAGACCCGCAAACCACGGATCGGGCGCAACCCGAATAAACCCGAAAACACCGTGGTCATCCCCGAACGCCGGGTGGTCAAGTTCAAGCCGGGCAAAGAGATGAAAGCCCGCGTTCTAAAGAGCGTGTAAGCCAGAAGTCAGGATTCAGAAGTCGGAATACTGAGGACTTTTCCAAGGGCGATATGAGTGAGCCGATCAGTTATAGTGCGCCCCGCGGCATGCGGGATTTCTATCCGGACGACATGACCCTGCGGAACTCGATCTTCGAAGCCTGGGCCGCCGCTGCCCGCCGCTCGGGGTTTGAACAATATGATTCCTGCGTGGTCGAAAGCCTCGACCTACTCAAACGCAAAGGCGGCGAGGAAATCCAGGATCAAATCTACTGGTTCAAGGATAAGAGTGATCGGGAACTCGCGCTCCGGGCGGAAATGACCCCCACCCTGGCCCGGATGATCGTCGGCAGGCAGAATGAACTGGCGTTCCCGATCAAGTGGTTCACCATCGCCCAGTGTTTCCGCTACGAACGAATGACCCGCGGCCGAAAGCGCGAACACTACCAATGGAACCTGGACATTGTCGGCGAGCCATCCGTGCTGGCGGAAGCCGAGGTGGTTATGACCGCAGTCCAGGCCCTCAACCTGCTCGGATTCACGAGCGACGAGGTTCGCGTCCACGTCAACAGCCGCGCCCTGCTTTCCGATCTCCTGGCCAAACTCGGGATTCCCCGCGATCACCATGCCGCAACCTTTCTGGCCCTGGACAAGCGCGGCAAGATCTC
>CAYHEL010000326.1:0-2929 GCA_964355415.1 uncultured Verrucomicrobiota bacterium
CGCGATGAGGCTTCTGCTCGTTTGCCAGCCCTGGATGCCTTGATCGCCGCCTGCGCGTCGGTTCACGGCGCCATGCTGGTTCACAGGGACGCGCACTTCGACGCCATTCCGCCGGAACGCCTGCCAACCTTGCGACTTTCGGCACAGGACGATGAGGCGGCGACTGCCGCCGCAAGTTCGACAGTTATGAAAGAAGCCAGGGGGATCTATAAGACGCGTCGCGCGAAAAGCCATACCGCGCTTGATTAAGTATCCCGTTCGTGTTTTCATGCTCACCTCTGTCTATTCTTGATGAGGTCTATGTGTCATTGATGATGATAGGCGGTGCCAACTAATAGGCGCCAAGGTTGGGGACTATCCTTAGAAAGGGAATAAAATGGATAACGAAAGTCGGAAAATTCGGTGGTATGAAGTGATGTATGTGGTGGTGCTGGTGGGGCTCCTGGGTTGGAGCGTGTTTTTCATGAATCCGCACAAACTAGGGGTGGTGGACATGGATCGCGTTTTCAAGGACGTGGGCATGTTGCAGAAGATCGAGAAAGAGCGCCAGAAACTCGAGGTCTATGGCAAGGCCATGAACATGCTGCAGGCCTATAAAACCCGCGTGAAATCACTTCAGGATAAGATCGCGGCGGCCTCCACGCAGGCGGAGAAGGATAAACTGGTTGCGCAGCAGCGGGCGTCTGACGAGCAGTTCAACCAGAGCATTGCGCCGATGCAGACCGCGATGCAACAGTTTGACGCCGGCGCCGTGGGTTCATTCCGGAAACGGCTCCAGCAGTTCATCGACCAGGTTGCCTTGAAGCGGGGCGTGGATGCCGTTATTACAACGGGGCCGAATGTCCTTTGGTTCAGGAACAAAGTGGATATGACAGCCGATGTGGTCAAGGCCTCCAAGGAGTTCTTTGCCAAGGATATGCCGGTGATCGATCCCGCTTTGGGCGGTTTGGGTCCCCGACGGTAATCCCATGGAACGCCACAGCCGGGGAAAGGGTAAGCAGAAACTCCTCGGCAGTCATCAGAAATGCTGGATCTGGGGCCGGAACGCGGTTCTGGAAACGTTGACGGCGGGACGCTGGAAGATCCTGGATCTTTACGTGTCCCGCCTTCTTGATCCTGAACTGATCGATCAGGTTCTGAAACTCGCCGCCCCGATGGGCGTCGTGCCCGTTGTGGACGAACCGGGAGTCCTGGAGCGTTTGGGGCACACCACGGAGCATCAGGGCTATCTCGCCCGCATGACGGACTTTCCGTACGCCGAAGAAGCCCCTGTTCTGGCTTCGCTTCCGGCCACTCCTTTCTGTGTCATTCTGGATGGAATCCAGGATCCCTACAACTTCGGCGCCATCATCCGTTCCGCCGAAATATTTGGCGCCGATGCCGTGTTTATTGGTGAGTCCGGTCAGGTTGGCGTCACCAGTATGGTGGTTCGCAGTTCCGCCGGGGCGGTAAACCGCATCCCGATTATTCGTGTGCCGGATGTGATAACCGTGGTGGAGTCGTGCCGGAAGAACGACATTCAGGTCATCGCCGCCAGCGAAAAAGCAACACACACGCTGATGGATCACAACCTCACTTCAGGCACGGCCATCATCATCGGCAATGAGGGTGTGGGGCCCCGACCGGAACTTCTTCAGCGCTGTGATGCGGTCGTCAGAATCCCGCAAGTTGGCACGATCGGATCCCTGAATGCCGCTGTCGCGGCGGGAATCTTCTTCTACGAAGTTCGAAGGCAGAGGGGCGTTGGCGGCATCTGAATCGATTCAGATGACTGAATGTGGCCAATCACAGATCAGGAAAGGAAGGGATTGACCTTCTTCTCGCGCCCGATGGTCGTCTGTGGGCCGTGGCCGGGATAAACGATGGTATCGTCCGGAAGTTGGGTTAGTCGCTTTAGGGATTGTTGCATCAGGACCTCATCACTGCCCTCCAGATCGGTTCTGCCGACCGAGCCGCTGAACAGGGTGTCGCCGGTGAAGAGGGTCTTGGCGGCGGGGAAGTAGTAGCAGACGCCTCCGGGGGTATGGCCGGGCGTGGCGATGATCTCATACTTCAGACCGGCATCCTCACATTGCATTTTGTCCGCTGCATGTCGCTCGATCTTCGCGGGGCGTTCCGGCGACTCGTAATGAGGAAGGATGGCGTTGGTCGGGCTGAAGGCCCAGACTTCGTCCTTCGGATGCATCAGCACGGGTGCGGGAAAGGTGCGGGTCATCTCGGCCAGACCGCTGACGTGATCCATGTGGCCGTGGGTAATGAGGTAGGCGGCAACAGTCAGTTTGTTCTGGCGTAGCGTCACCCCAATGATTCCGGCCTCATCACCAGGATCAACCACCAGGGCTTTTCCTGTATCAGAGGCGACGATGTAGGCATTGACTTGAAACGATCCGACAACAACGGGAATGACTTTCATGGAATTCCTTTATGCGCCCAGACTCGATAGTGAAACTTCCTGTTCGGTTCGCGCTTCAAGATCCTTGATTCGGACACTTCCCTTGGTGACATCATCCGGCCCGATGTAGAGTCCCCTTCGAAACCCCGCCTTGCCGGTTCTTCCGAAGAAGTGCTTCGGTTTTTCGGGATGAAGGGCGATATCAACGTTGGCGCCACCCTCGCGCAGGGCCTTCGCCACCCGGATGGCCGTGTCGCGCTGGGCCTCCTCCATATAGGATACGGCCAGATCCCTGCCGACGCCGACGCGGGGTGCCTTGCCTTTTTCGGCCATTAACTCGGCGATCACGACATCACCGAATCCGAGCCCGACCGCCGTCATGGGCTTGCCGCCCAGGTCGCCCAGCAGGTTGTCATACCGGCCGCCACCAAAGATCGCCCGCAGACTCTTTCCGACATCAAAGCCTTCAAAGACGATCCCGGTGTAATAACCCAGACCCCGGATGACCGAGATGTCGAACTTCACCATGTCACCTGC
>CAYHEL010000327.1:0-2878 GCA_964355415.1 uncultured Verrucomicrobiota bacterium
GGAGGTTCTCGTGGCGCCCATGCCGGGTGACATTATCAAATTGGTTTACGAGGACGGTGACGACGTTGAAGCGGGGGCTGCCGTTGTGGTCATGGAGGCCATGAAGATGCAGTTGGAGGTCAAGTCGCGCACTGCCGGAACCATCACTTACAAGGTTAACGCGGGAGCATCGGTCAAGGGTGACCAGCCGATAGCCGTCATTTCGTAAGCGGGAGAGTCGCCATGCGGATGAATGTCAAGAAAGCCTTGTGGATGGTGATGGCCGGGTTGGTGGTATTCGGGGTACTGGGCGCGGTAAGCGCGGCCTGGGCCGATCCGGCGACGTACGCCACAGTCGCGGGTGAGGCGGGGCTTGCGGCCGGGGCGGCGGCGCCGACAGGTGACCGTATCTCCCTCGGGCAAGGGATGGTCAGCGTGGCCAAGACGACGGGGATTTACGGGTTTATGACGGGTGACGGGTGGAAGTCCCTTTTGATGGTACTCGCGGGGTGTGTCCTGCTCTATCTCGGGGTGGTGAAGGATTTTGAGCCGTTGCTACTGGTTCCCATCGGATTCGGGACGATATTTGTCAACGTTCCCTTTGCGGGGATGGGGTCTGAGCATGGGTTGCTGGGTTTGATTTTCAAGCATGGGATTCAGAACGAGTTGTTGCCGCTGATTGTGTTCATGGGGATTGGGGCGTTATCCGACTTCGGGCCATTGTTGGCGAATCCGCGGGTGGCGATTCTGGGTGCGGCGGCGCAGTTCGGGGTTTTCGGGACGCTGATGGGGGTGGTGGCGCTCAATGCGTTGCCCGGATTCGAGTTTACGATCAAGGAGGCCTGTGCGATTGCGGTCATCGGGGGTGCCGATGGGCCGACGTCGATCTATGTGGCGGCCAAGTTTGCGCCGCACCTGATGGGCTCGATTGCGGTGGCGGCGTATTCATACATGGCCCTGGTGCCGTTGATCCAGCCGCCGATCATGAAGTTGTTGACGACCGAGGCGGAGCGGCGGATTGTGATGAAGCAGGTCCGTCCGGTGAGCAAGTTGGAGAAAGCCGTCTTCCCGTTGCTGGTGCTTGTGCTTTGCACGGTGTTTCTGCCGTCGGCGTTGCCGTTGATGGGCTGTTTTGCGTTTGGAAATTTCATCAAGGAAAGCGGCGTGATAGAGCGTATATCCAAGACGTTGCAGAACGAGTTGATGAACATTGCCACGGTATTTCTGGGGCTGGGCGTTGGGATGCAGATGGCGGCGGACAAGTTCGTGCAGGTCAATACCCTTGGAATCATTCTGCTGGGTTTGCTGGCGTTTTCGCTGGGGACAGCGGGTGGGGTTCTGTTCGCCAAACTGATGAATGTTTTCAGCAAGGATAACCCGGTGAATCCGTTGATCGGGTCGGCGGGGGTTTCGGCGTTTCCGATGGCGGCTCGGGTTTCCAACAAGCTCGGGTTGGAGTCGGACCCGCATAATTTTCTTTTGATGCATGCCCTAGGTGCGAATGTGGCCGGGCAGATTGGTTCGGTCGTGGCGGCCGGAATCATTCTGGCGATTTTCGCGAACTGACGTTTCGGCGGAACTTCGCAGGTGATAGACATAGTGAAAGTTGTTCATGGCTTGCCAGCCGTAGTCTCGCAGTGCATTGGACTGTTACGTCCGCCTCCGCCCGTCGCTGTGCGGCGGGTCTACGGCGGGGCAGCCTTCGCTCTTGCGAAGGATCAGAAATGTCGGCGGGCGAACTCGCGGCCGGATCCGGACTTGAGGTAGGCTTCGAAGGCGGCGGCCTTTTCAGGCGAAGAGAAGGCGATGGCCGTCTCAATACGCCAGGGACGGTATTTGGCTGTGTGGGGACTGGCGCCGGAGTTATGATGGCGCAGGCGCTCCGCCAGATCATCCGTCACCCCAGTGTAGTGACGCGATCGCCCGGTCGCACAGAGACAGCGCCCGTTCGAACTCCCCCTCGTCGATCGCCAGAGCGATCCCCCGCTCGAAATGGCGGATTGAGGGGCAGTACATGCGAAAAGATTGAAGCATTTCCGCCTGAGCCACGGGCAGGTAGTCCGAAGCCCTGTCCACGGCGGAGCGGCAGGTTGCGAGGTCACCGGCATGGCAGGCATCCTCGGAAAGCAGATCGTAGAGGAAGAACTTCACGGCGTTGGGGATCGAGTTCGCCCGCCCGACGAAGTTAAGCAGGTACTTCCTCGCCTTTTCGTGCCCGCCGAGCAATGCCTCGTCGTGTCCGGCCATGAGGTCGGCGAGTATCTCGGCAGGGGTCTTGCGGATTGGCTCTTTTCGGTCGGACATGGCGGTCAGTCGGTCACGTGTTACATATTGGGTTCCCGGCCCCCTAGTCGGTCGTAGCCGGATTCGGCAGGGGGGGGCCGCCTTCACTCGGAAGCTTCGGCGCGGCAACTCGCTCAGCGAGTTGGCGGAGAGGGAGGGACTCCAGGGAGGCTTCATTTTCCATCGTCGCAAGGCCCTTCCTTCCAATGCGTTATGCTTATTGCAGGAATAATCCATCCGAATTTAGGTGAAGGAAAGGTGAAGTCCCCAGCCCGTTTCACTGGCGATGCACGAACTCGCCTTTTACCAGCAAGTAAAAGTGGCCCCGACGCCAGCCCCGACTTTCCAAGAGATTGGAAACCTGACGCCAGTATGTGCCCCTCATGGCGGGGACTTCATACAGTAATGGCGCGCCTCTATGGCTTCTTGGGCAGGAACGCCAGCATAGGCCTTGTCAGACGGAGGGTACGGACGGCGTCTCACCTTGAGGAAATGAGACAGCCTTGCGTCTTTATAGGATGTCGAACTACTCGCTCAGGTTGTCGCCCGAGGCGGGTTCCGCCTGAACGGCACGTTTGGCGCCCCAAAATGAATCAGAAAACAGGGATTGACTCGT
>CAYHEL010000328.1:0-2762 GCA_964355415.1 uncultured Verrucomicrobiota bacterium
TCAGATTTACGGTGGAAAAAAGTCGGGAAACGAAGGGAGAACGTAATATGCTGGAACGACTGATTATGGGCGGGTACATGATGATTCCGCTCGGGATATGCAGTGTGCTGATGGTGGCCGTGCTGATCGAACGATCCCTGGCCTTTTACCGGAACGGCCGGATCGACATCCGTTCGCTGCGGGCCAAGATACGATCCCTCGTGGCGGAGGACAGGGTGGACGAGGCCATCAGCCTCTGCGCCAGCACTCCAAGCCCGGTGGCCGCCGTTCTGCTCGTGGGGTTGCAGACCTACAAACGGAGCCAGGCCATGAACGTGTCGCGGGAGATGCAGCGCCTCATGATGGAAAAGGCCATGGATGACTATACGCCCCAGGCATTGCATGCCGTTGAATTGCGCCTGAACTGGCTGGCGACCATCTCCAACGTGGCGCCCCTGTTCGGCATGACCGGTACCGTCACCGGCATGATCCGTTCCTTCGGGTCGCTCTCAGGGGCCGGGTCGCTGGATGCCGGCGCGGTGGGCGCGGGAATTTCCGAGGCCTTGGTGGCCACGGCCAGCGGTCTGATTCTTGCACTGGGGTCTCTGATTCCCTTCAACTCATTCATGAACCGGGTGGCCAAGATCAACCTGGCCATTGGCGAGGCGGCAACGGATCTCGTCCAGACCGTGGCCATGTATGCCGAGAGCCGGGCCAAGTCCTGACGGATCCGAATGCGCCGCAAATTCCATAACCGCCAGTTGAACCAGGACGCCATTCCGACCACGTCCCTGGCCGACATGATGTTTCTTCTGCTGATCTTCTTCATCATGACCACCACGCTGGCCAAGACGACCGGGTTCATCACGGATATTCCGTCAGGTTCCAAAGGGCAGCAGGAGTCCCAGGAGAAGACGCCCACCATTGCCTTGCACGACGGGCAGATCACGGTCAATGACACCCAGAACATGGACATGGAGTCGTTGCGGACCTATGTGGCGGGGTTGAAGCTCGATCAGAAGCAGGGAGAGGCGAAGGTGGTGATTGTCGCGGCGACGGGGAAGGTGGGGTACCAGACCTACTATGAGACCCTGGCGATGGTACAGGCCGCGGGCGGCGTGGTGGCCATTGTGAGCGAGGAAGGGGAGGGGAAATGATCCGCCGGCCCAAGCACGAACTGCCGATCATTCCCACCGCGAATCTGGTGGACATCGCCATCCTGCTGATCATTTTCTACATGGCGTGCAGTCATTTCCTGCCCTCCAGCAGTTCCAAAATCACGCCTCCCAAGGCGCTGGATCTGACCAAGGTTTCGGAACCGCTGGTGATTGTGTCGATTGACGAAGCGGGGGCTGTGAGAATCCAGGGGCAGGAGGTGGCAGGGGCGGCCGACGTCGAGGGCCTGGTGGGCGACCTGATCCGGGAAAAGACGACGGACGAGGGGCGTACGGTGATGTTCAAATGCGACGCGAACGTGTCCCGTGAGGTGTTCCAGCCAGTGCTGGACGCGATTGTACAGGCCGGGGGTCTCATCCTGGCGGTGGGCGAATTAAGGGATAAGTAACCGGGGCCGTTGGCGGCTCCGGGCGAACAGACAGGGAGTGAGATTATGGCAAGCAATCAGGAAAAACGTGAAGTGGGCGAGGTCTACCCGGAGGATCTTCTGTCCTTGTTCTCGAGGGGTAGGATTGTTCTGTGGATGGCCGCCGCCGTCGTGATTCATGTGGTTGTGATCGGTGTGACGTCCGTGGGTTATATTCGCGACCAGTGGATCGATCCGGAAGGGGCGAAGATCCGGAAGGAGACCGCCGAAAAGGCCGTTGCCGCCGAAAAGGCCGCCGCGCGGGCCGCCGCGAAACCCGCCGTAACGAACACCGTCGCCGGTTCCGCCGCGACGAACGCAGTCTCGGGAACGGTCACTGGCGCGGTGCCCGCGACGGTCAAGAAGGGCGCCCCCGAGGCAACCGGGGATGAGGCGGCGACACTGGAGTCGCGCCGTGAAACGACGGTTGTGAAGCGCATCACCGAGGCGACGCCCACAAACGAAATTCCGAAGGATCCCGATCTGGGGATTTCCCTGGAGGATACCAACCCGCATTGAGCCGGGCCGCGTTTGCCTCCGACTCAAGGGGAGAACGGGGAATCGCGGGTAGAGACTTGCCATGCGGATACGACCTTCCAGTTTCTGGCCGATTCTCCTCGGATTCCCGCTTGCGGTTCTGGCGGGCGTGATCGGACGGATTGCCCTCGACCTGCCGGGGGTGTACGACCGCGTGGTGGCCTCCCGGGTCGTGTTGAGGGGACCCTTCCTTGCCGACGGCATTCAGGAGTCGGTTCTGACGTTTTCGCGGGTGTGTGGGGCGACTGCCGTCGCCTATCTCATCATCGCCTTCCTGACCCTGTTTGTCATGCGGGGGTGGGTGCTTTGGTGTTATCGCAAATGCTGCCTGATGGGTTATGTGCTGGGTTTTCTCGGGGTGATGCTCGTGAACCGGGCGACCGGGCTGCTGCTTGAAAAAAACCTCAGCCTCGATGCCGGACCCATGGATCCCGTCCAGTTGTTCTTTCTGCGGTGGGATCTGCTCTGGCCCGTGTGCTTCGGGCTTCTCGGGATGGCGGTCTGGCATGCCTTCGCCTTGCGACGCCGCGTGATTTCCCTCTACACGGGGATTCATGACGACCGGCCGGCGCCGGGGGATCGCCTGATTGAGAATGTCCTGTCCAACGGCGAGGATCCCCGTTTCCGAAAAGGCATTCTGTCCAGTATCGGGTTGCATGTGCTG
>CAYHEL010000329.1:0-2747 GCA_964355415.1 uncultured Verrucomicrobiota bacterium
AATGCCGCAACATTCTCCTTGTACTTCTTTGCTTAGCGTCCTTAGCGTGCTTCTGTTCAAACTCTTCTTATTGGTTCCGGTCAAGCCGGAATGTCGTGTTTAACCACGGCGCCTGGCAGGGTGGAGACGTGGGGCCACAGTTTCCGGCCCGGATAGAGACTGGTGTGGATGCCGGTGTGGACGTGATCGCCCAGCACGGCGCCGAATTTGCGGCGGCCCGTGTCCAGAAGCTGCCCCCTGATCATCGACCGGTGCGTCTTGCCGTCATGACGGAAATTGGCGGTGATGGTTCCCGCTCCGAAATTGACCCGGCTGCCGATGACCGAGTCGCCGCAGTAACTCAGGTGGCCCATGCTGACGTGATCCATGATGATGGAATTCTTGATCTCCACCGCCTGCCCGATATGGCTGTCATTCCCAATGCTCGTGGAACCCCGGATATAACAGTTGGGGCCGATCTTGCAGTTCGTCCCGATGACAACCGCCCCCTCCAGATAGACTCCCGGGAGAATCCGCGACCCCTTGCCCAGGATCAGCGTCCCCGCCAGGGTGGCGGCCGGACTGAGGTCCCCCTCAATCCGGGACTTCGTGAGGTCGCCCATGACCTGTTCCTGGACGGCCAGAAGATCCCAGGGATACCGGATCAGGAAGGAGGCGGAGTCGGGCGTCACGGGGTTGGCGTTCAGTACCGCCTGGGCGGATTCGCCAATCCAGGCCAGCAGGGCGCCGTTCCCGTCGCGAATCGCCGAGGGCGCCCTGAGTTGCCCCAGTTTCCGGAGCAGGGCGTCCGATAACCAGGCATTCTCGGGGATAAAGAGATCGTTTCCCGTTTCCTCGTCATGGAGCGAATACCCCGCCGCCGCCAGGCGTTCTTTTTGGATCTTGGCCAGCGGGCGATTGGCGATGGGGCAGGCGGCCAGCGGGCGGGTGGAGGTGACCGGCTCGCACGTTTCGGAGGAACCCCCGTTCATGAGGATGGCGTTCATGTTTCCAGATCCTTTTCCACCGCCCGCGTGAGCGCCTTGATCCAGCGGTCCACCGTGCGGACGGAGGGGGCCTCCACCAGCAGGCGGATTTTGTTTTCCGTGCCGGAGTAGCGCACGATCATCCGGCCCTGCGTTCCGAGATCGAGCCGCGTTTCTTCCATCACCCGCGTCAAGGTCGGAAGGGACTGGATCGGCTTCTTGGCTTTGATTTTCAGGCTGACCAGTTGCTGGGGATACTCGGTCATGCAGTCGGCGAGTTGGGCCAGGGTCGTGTTGTTTTTCTTCAGCATGGCGAGCACCTGAAGGGCCGTGATGATGCCATCGCCGGTGGTGGCGTAATCCATGAGGATGACATGGCCGCTTTTTTCGCCGCCCACCGTCGAGCCGTTTTTGCGCATCCGATCAATCACCTGCCGGTCGCCGACGTCCGTGATATCGACCTTGATTCCGGCGCGCTGCATGGCCTCGATCAATCCCAGATTGCTCATGGTGGTGGCGACCAGGGTATTGTTGACAAGTTGACCCCGCTCCTTGAAGTCCAGGGCGCACATCGCCAGAATGCGGTCGCCGTCCACGGCCTTTCCCTTCGCATCACAGAAGATGATCCGGTCGGCATCCCCGTCAAAGGCGATTCCGACGTCCGCTTTTTCCTTTCGGACGAGTTTCCCGACGGTGCCCGGATGCATGGCGCCGCAACCGTTGTTGATGTTGTACCCATCGGGTTCGACGAAGGCCTTGATGACCTCGGCGCCCAGTTCCTTGAAAATCAGCGGGGCGATGAAATACGCCGCGCCGTTGGCGCAATCCATGACGATCTTGAGGCCCTCCAGATCCTGGTTCTTGAGGGTGCTTTTCGCGAACTCGATGTAGCGGCCCCGGGCATCCTCAATCCGGTAGGCCTTGCCCAACTGGTCGCTCCGGATATGTTCGCTGCTCAATTCGCCGGACTGGATGTGGCGGGTGATTTCGGCCTCGATGTCATCGGAGATTTTGAATCCATTGCTGCCGAACACCTTGATCCCGTTATCATCAAAGGGATTGTGCGAGGCGGTGATCATGAGGCCGACGTCGGCGTCCATGGAACGGGTGAGATGGGCGACGGCGGGGGTTGGAACGGGGCCCACGAGCATGACGTCCACGCCCATGGAGACGAGACCGCTGGTCAGGGCGGTTTCGAGCATGTATCCCGACAGCCGGGTATCCTTTCCGATCACCGCCTTGCAGGAGCCGTGTCCTGACGCCCCCAGTGCATGGCCGAGCGCTTTGCCGACCTGAAGCGCCACTTCAGGGGTGATGGGATAACAATTTGCCCGCCCCCTGATTCCATCCGTTCCAAACAATCGATCCATGGAATGCCTCCCGTAGTTGCCTGTAAAAACGCACCCACCTTACCGTGTTCAGTCCGAAGGTTCCAGTCTGAAATGCCCAGTTAACGGGGGGGGGGGATTGACTTCGTTTTCGGGTTACGGCATTGTTCGGGTCGTGAACCATGATTGTGGGGGAGAGGGGATCTATGTCTGACATCATCACGCCGCGCTCGATTCTGGTGACGGGGGGAGCCGGTTTCATCGGCTCGAACTTTATCCACACCTTCATGGCAGGCAACCCCGGGTGCCGGGTCGTCAACCTGGATCTCCTGACCTATGCGGGAAACCTCAAGAACCTGACTGCGGTTGAGGCGGACCCCCGGTACCGGTTTGTGAAGGGCGACATCGGCGATGGCCCGCTGGTGGCGCGGCTCCTGGCGGAGGAACGGATCGA
>CAYHEL010000330.1:0-2727 GCA_964355415.1 uncultured Verrucomicrobiota bacterium
TCGCGCACGCCATCCACCAGATCGTCCAGTCCGGGCGTTTTGGTCTGGTTCATCACAAAGATGGCAATTTTGGTGTTTGACGCCGGTTTGGGCTTGGACGCGAGGGTCGCGGACCGTTGCGCATCAATCGAAACAATGTCCATCCCCGGATTGGCCGCCTGAATACGCTCCTTGAATGCCTTCAATTCGGCCGATTCCTCGGGTTTAACGGCCTCGCTGACCGTGACGCCCTGTGCCAGCGCGCGCACGCCGATAAGCCCCGCCGCCGCCAGCGTCAGGAACCTGTACAGATGGGTTGTTTTTTTCATCAGTTCCCTCAGAAGTAAAAGTTGATCACCGGAACAAACGGAATGTCATTGTCCTGAATCACATTGACCAGACCGATCTGAACGCCGAGCATGGTGCGCGTCACATTGATGACGCCGATTTGGAGTCCGTCAACATGATCGGCGCCATTGAAGGCGCCAATCTGGAGCACGCTGGCCCGTTTCGCGTAATTAACCGCGCCGATCTGAAGTCCGGAGAGCATGCTGCCGGCGGTGTTCACCAACCCGGCCTGGAACCCCGTGGTGGGGCCGCCGCTAATGTTGGCGATGGCGCCGATCTGAAGCCCGGTGAACGTGCTGCCGGAGGTGTTCACCACCCCGGCCTGGAACCCCATGGCGGGGCCGTCGCTGATATTGGCAATGGCGCCCAATTGCAAGGCTTTCGTCGTGCCCTTCACGTGATTGACCAGCCCCACATCGAGACCGTAGAGATCGCGGCACGCCCCGTAAATCACATTGATCCGGAGGCCGTAAACATCCCAGTCGGGAGAGGGAACTTGGGCGGGAGCGATGAGGCTGAACATGAAGGGTGAAAAATTAACCGGTTCCGTCGTCGGCGTCTCCACCGCCAGCGTCCGCATGCCGGCCAAAGCCAGCACCGCAACACACACTCGTAGGGCCTGTTTGATGCTCATCGCGACCTCCTGATTTGTAAGCGACTCCGACTCCATCACAGGCGCGTCTCACTGGACGCCCCACGTATCCGGCGAGGCGGCACACCCCGCTCAAACACGACAGCAGAAGTATGCCACGTTTTTGCGCGGGTGTCCATCCCCGTTCGGGTAATCGGTTACCGATTACCTGAGATCACAGGTATCGCTGTTGACTTATCCCCGCAGATGATAGATATTATGCGCACGAAACAGGCAGGAAGTGCGTTGTATTTGAGACGTTGAGCATTCGTAACGAGAGGAAAAGACTATGGCCACGAAGAAGACCCCGATAGTGACGCAGTCAGCGGCAGCGCCGTATGGGCAGGGGGATACCTCCTGGTTCACCCAGGCACGCTTTGGCATGTTTATTCATTGGGGCCTCTACTCCATGCCCGCCCGGCATGAGTGGATCCGCAACTGGGAGAACATCACCACCGAGGCGTACCAGAAGTATTTCGACTACTTCAATCCCGACCTGTACAACCCCAAGGAGTGGGCGCGTCTGGCGCGCGAGGCGGGGATGAAGTACTTCGTCATCACCACCAAGCACCATGAAGGGTTCTGCCTCTGGGATTCCAAGCATACCGATTACAAGGCGACCAAGACTTCCTGCGGCAAGGACCTGTTGCGCCCCATGATCGAGGCTTTCCGCGCCGAAGGGATCCGCGTCGGGCTCTATTACTCGCTCATCGACTGGCATCACCCGGAGTTCCCGATCGATAGGATACACCCGCAGCGGGGCGACAAGGAGGCGCGCGAGAAGGCCAAGAACCGCGATGTGCGCAAATACGCGGCCTACATGCGCGATCAGGTGAAGGAACTGCTAACCCAGTTCGGCAAGATCGACATCCTGTGGTTCGACTTTTCCTACCCCGGCGAAGACGGCAAGGGGCGAAACGACTGGGAATCCGAGAAGCTGATCAAGATGGTCCGCAAGCTGCAGCCGGATGTGATTGTGGATGACCGGCTCGACCTCCCCGGGGTCGGCGACGTCGTCACACCCGAGCAGTTCCAGCCCGGCAAGCAGTTGATCAAAAACGGCCAGCCGGTGGTGTGGGAAGCCTGTCAGACGTTCGCCGGATCCTGGGGGTATCACCGGGATGAGGAGAGCTGGCGCGGTCCGGAGGAGCTGATTCGCACGCTGGTGGATTGTGTGTCCAAGGGGGGCAACCTGCTGATGAACGTCGGACCCACGTCGCGTGGCCTGTTTGATTATCGCGCCGTCGCGCGGCTTCAGGCTTACGCGGAGTGGATGCGCTATCACAGCCGTGCCATCCATGGTTGCACGGCCGCACCAGAGGGGATCAAGTGCCCGCCCGACTGCCGCCTGACCTATAATCCGCAGACACGCCGGATCTACCTGCACCTCTTCGCTTGGCCGTACAAGAACGTCTACATCGAGGGGATGCCGCCCGTGGCGTATGCCCAACTGCTCCACGACGGCTCCGAGGTCGCCCTGCGCGGCCTAGAGGATTGGCAAAAGGAACGGGCTGAAATTTGCGGCATCTCATCCACGGCGCTGGCCATTGCACTGCCTCAGAAGCCGCCCCAAACGGTAATCCCGGTCGTCGAAATCATGCTGAAATAATTGGTTATGTATAAGCAGTACGAAGACCTGAAAGCCGGCCTCGCCCGCGGCTGGAACACGTGGAACACGCGCAGTGTGCTCTCGCACGTGTTGCTGCCGGAAGCGTTTGCCATCAATCTCGGACTTCGCCATCCGATTGACGGCGTTCACTTGAAGGAGG
>CAYHEL010000331.1:0-2669 GCA_964355415.1 uncultured Verrucomicrobiota bacterium
TTCATATCCCCGATTGCCCGCCCGCCGCAGAGTCATGGATCATCTGGGAACTGGCGCGTCTGTCCGAGTGTCCGGTACTCTGGATCAGCGACGGAGTCCGGACCCTTGAATGGATGGCGCGTGATTTTCAAACCCTGACGCCTTCCGATGCCCTGCCCCCGCTGGTGTTCCCCAGTTGGGAAGTTCTGCCGTCCGAAAAAAGTCCCGGCCCTTCGTCCGGCGTGACGGGCGCCCGTATGGAATGCCTGACCGCACTGGCGGCAAACCAATCACGCCTGATTGCGACCTGCGCCCAGGCCCTCATGGAGGCCACCCTGTCTCTCGAGGCATTTCAGTCACACACACGAACCCTTGCCAACGGTGACAGCCTGGATCCGTCTGACCTGGCGACTCTCCTGGAATCATGCGGCTACACCTTTTCAGCGGAAGTTCTGCAACCGGGTGACGCCGCTTTACGGGGCGGTATTTTCGATGCCTGGCCGTTATCAAGTCCACGTCCGCTGCGTCTGGAATTCTTCGGCTCGACCCTGGAATCCATTCGTTCCTTTGATCCCGTGGAGCAACATTCCATTGAGACAGTACCCAAGGCCACCCTGACGCCGGCCAACGAATGGAAACTTCTCCGGGCCGACGCGAAAAACAGGGCATCCCTTCTGGATCACCTGTCGGCCGGCAATATCATCGTCGTCTGGTCGGATCAGGATAGTATCCACGCCCATGCCGCCATCTACGAAAGCACCTTTCAGGAAACAAAAGCAGGTGACCTGATCGACCGTCTCGGCGCCGTGGAAGCAACCCTCAACGCCCGTCCCAAAACACGACAGGTCTTCATGGGATCGCGCCCGGATGCGCTCACGCCGACCCTTGACATTCAGTTCCAATCCATTGACCCAACGCCCTCCACCACCGCGCGGCACGTTTTGCATCCGGACGTGATTGAAACGTCACGCCGCCATTTCCTGACGCACGCCGCACAGGGGAGTCGCCAGGGCAGGCGAACCGGCCTATTCTTCGACAGTCAGGGGACACGCGAACGCTTCGAGAAAGTGTACGGCGATCTCTTCAAGGACTGCCCGCCGGAGATTGTTCTGGCCCCGCTATCCGGGGGCTTCTCCAGTACCGACCTGGGGGTGCTGATCATCGCAGAACCGGATCTTTACGGCCGTAAGTTACAACGCCGCCGCCTGATAACCCGCAAGTCCGAGATTCAGACAAGCGGGGCCAGGGTCAGCGACTGGACTGACATGGAACCCGGCAACCTGGTCGTTCATGTGGAACACGGAGTGGGACGTTATCTCGGCCTCAGGGAAATCAGGGTCGGCGCCCAACTTCAGGAGGCCTTGGCCATTGAATATGCGGAGGGCGCAAAACTCTATGTGCCGGTTGCCCAAGCTCATCTGTTGACACGCTATGTCGGGGTGGGTCGCCGGTCAGTCACCCTGCACCAATTGGGCGGAAAACGATGGGACAGGGAAAAGGTGGCGGCTGAACGGGCGGTACAGGACCTGGCCGGCACCCTGCTGGAGATTCAGGCGAGCCGCGATTCACAGGATGGATTCCCGTTCCCGCCTGACAACCACTGGCAACACGAACTTGAGGCGGCCTTCCCGTATCAGGAAACGGAAGACCAGGAATCCGCGATACGGGAAGTTAAGAAGGACATGGAAAACAAGCGCCCGATGGATCGCCTTCTCTGCGGCGATGCCGGATATGGTAAGACCGAGATCGCCATCCGGGCCGCCTTCAAGGCGGTGATGGCGGAAAGACAGGTTGCCGTGCTGGTTCCCACCACCATTCTGGCCCAGCAACATTTCCAAACCTTCTCGGAGCGAATGGCGCCGTTCCCCATCCGGATCGAAATGCTTAGCCGGTTCTGCAGCCGGGGTGAATCCCAGAGTGTGATTCAGGGATTAATAGAGGGCACGGTGGATATCGTTATCGGAACCCATTCCCTGCTTCAACCCAATATCGCCTTCAAAAATCTGGGACTGGTGATCATTGACGAGGAACAGAAATTCGGAGTCCTCCACAAGGAACGGTTCAAGCATATCAGGAGGTTGGTCGATGTCCTCACCCTGACGGCGACCCCCATCCCCAGGACGCTGTATATGAGCCTTACAGGGGCCCGCGATCTGAGCACCATTCAGACGCCGCCACAGGATCGTCTGGCCGTGGAGACGATTGTCACACCCGCCACCGATGTGGTCATCCGTGAGGCCATCCTGAGGGAACTGAACCGGGAAGGCCAGGTCTTCTATCTCCACAACCGGGTCCGCAGTATTGACCGGCTACGGGATCATATCCAGCGCCTGGTTCCGGAGGCACGGATCGGGGTCGGACACGGCCAGATGTCGGCCGGTATGCTGGCCGAGATCATGCGGCAGTTCTCTGCCGCCGAATTTGACGTGTTACTCTGCACCACGATCATTGAAAGCGGCCTCGATATTCCCAATGCCAATACCATCATTATTGACCGTGCCGACCGGTTCGGACTCTCGGAACTCTATCAACTCCGGGGCCGCGTTGGACGGTCCAAGCACAAGGCCTATGCCTACATGCTTCTTCCGGGCCAGGCACACATTGACCCCACTGCCCGGAAACGCATCCAGGCCATCAAACAATACTCCGGCGCCGGGGCCGGTTTCCGTCTCGCCATGCGGGATTTGGAA
>CAYHEL010000332.1:0-2631 GCA_964355415.1 uncultured Verrucomicrobiota bacterium
CCAGAATTATTCGCCAGAATGGGTTGTCGGGTCTCGATATCGATAGCCATAGCCGGGAATGAATTGATCAGCGAAATCGCGTCGGCGCCGTTTTCCACGCAGACTTTCGCGAAGGCTCCGATATCCGAGACATTGGGCGCCAACTTCGGAATGATCGGCAACCGGGTGCGCGCCCGGACGGCTGCCACCACGCGGGCGGTGGAGTCCAGATTGGTTCCAAACGAGCTTCCGCCCGTTTTCACATTGGGACATGAGATGTTGATCTCCAGACCATGAACCCCCTCCACGTTATCAAAGCGCGCCGCTACCTCGGCGTATTCCTCAATCGTCTTGCCCCAGATGTTGACGATGACGGCAATGTCGTGCTGCCGGAGAAACGGCATGTATTTTTCGATGAACCCTTTAACGCCAGGGTTCTGAAGCCCGATGGCGTTGATCAGTCCGCCGGGGACTTCCACCATACGCGGGGTCTTGTTCCCGCCCCACGGTTCCAGACTGATGCCCTTGACCACGATGGCGCCGAGTTGGTTGAGATCCACGAGATCGGCATACTCGGGACCATATCCGAAGGTGCCGGATGCCACCATGACGGGGTTCTTCATGCGGATACCGGCCAGATTGATTTCGAGTGAAGGATTCATGTTAAGCGTCCCAGATGACATCGCGGGATTCGAACACAGGCCCGTCCTTGCAGACGCGGGCCAGAGTTTCCTGCCCGTTCAGGCGGACTTTTTGCACACAGGCCAGGCAGGCCCCGACACCGCATCCCATGTGCCGGTCAAGGGAAAGCCAGGCATTCCAATTCCGGGCCATGGCGCGATCACCGACGGCCTTGAGCATGCCGTTCGGTCCGCACGCATAGAATTCAGGAGTTCTTTTTTCGCCGGCTAACCAGGCATCCAGAGGTGTTGTTACGAGTCCCTTAACCCCGAGCGATCCATCATCGGTGGCGACTCGGACTTCCCATCCCAGTTTCTGAAACTCGTCGACAAGAAGAATGTCATCCGCCTTGGCCCCGCCGACCATAAGCACTCCCCGCCGGGGAAGGTGTCGTGCGAGGAAGTAAAGGGGTGCCACGCCATATCCGCCGGCCACCAGCACCGGGGTGGCGGCAGCGGGCAAATCCAGTGGAAAGCCGTTGCCCAGCGGACCGATGATACTTACGGCATCCTCGATTTTCAGGCTTTGCATGGCCGCTGTACCGCGTCCTATGGTTTTGTAGAGGATCGACAGGTGCTGGCCATCCACGCGGTAAATACTGAAGGGGCGCCGCAGGAGGGCATCGTGCAATTGTGCAATCCTGAGATGGACAAACTGCCCCGGTTGGGCGGCCTTTGCCACGGTTGGCAGTTTCAGGGTCAGAACCCGGTAGTCCGGGCCCATGGGGACATGACTCACAACAATTCCGATTTCGGTACGCATAAGAGGGAAAGACTACCGTCTGGCCGCGACTTGTTCAATTAAATCCGCCAGATGCTGGTCGGCGCCTGTCATGGCCCGATGACGAGCGGCTTGCCGTAGGTTCACGAGTGTGCCGGGTTGCAGCGCGCAGGAGCGAATGATGTGGTCGAGTCGTTCTGGGGTCAGGTCTGTCTGCTCCAGAACCACCGCCGCCCCGGCGGCCGCCATGGCCTGTGCGTTGGCGAGTTGATGGCCGCGGGCGGAGTGGGGATAGGGCACCAGAATGGAGGGGATTCCGAAGAGTGCCAGTTCCAGGCAGGAGTTGGCGCCCGAACGGGCAATGGCCAGATTCGTCTGGCGATAGACCGAGACCATGTCCGTGCAGAACCCCAATACAGTCGCCGGCACACCTGCGCCCCGGTACGCGTTTTCGACGGAGGCTTTCGCTTTTTCGCCTGACAAGTGGATGGCCGCGACATGGATTCCGTCGGCTTTCAGCCTTCCCAGTGCAATCGGAACAATCTCATTCAGGCGCTGTGCGCCCTGACTTCCCCCCATGGTCAGCACAAAGAGGGGCGATTCAGGCTTATCGGGGATGGCCATCGCCGCGTCTTCCATCTGCTTGCGTAGAGGGAGTCCGGTGAGTTCGATTCGCCGATGGTTCAGGTGTTTGCGCGTTTCCGGAAAACTGATGGCAATGGCCTCGGCCAGGCGGGACAGTGCAACCACAGCCCTGCCGGGAATGACATTGGCTTCATGGAGGACGACGGGGATTTTCAACGACCATGCGGCGAGGACAGGACCCAGTGAGGAGTAACTGCCCATAGCCAGTAACGCCTGCGGGTTCTGTGCGCGGAGCGCCCGTCGACTGGTCTGGTATGTGCGGTGTAGTGTGAAAAGGGTTCGTGGTAATTTCAAGGGACGGGAGGAGAAGCCTTCTGCGCCGATGTGCTCAACGGGGCCGTCCCACGCATGGCGGGTGGCGGTCTCGATGGCTTTACCGGACATCCATAACGTGACGTTGTGCCCCCGTTCCCGGAGTGCCATCGCTGTCGCCACGCCAGGAAAAACATGCCCGCCCGTCCCCCCGCAAGAAACACTGAATTGTCCCATGGAGCTAACCTCTCTAGAAGAACCGTGCCATTATCCGGATTCAGGGGGGACAGTGTGCAAAAATGGGAGGGTGATGTCAAATTTCAGAAGGAATCGCCAGTCATGAGAACAAGGTGA
>CAYHEL010000333.1:0-2580 GCA_964355415.1 uncultured Verrucomicrobiota bacterium
GGATTCAGAAGGGGAGGAGGGGAGGGCGGGCGACTCGCGGGGCGGGGGGTATAGCCCGAACCACAACAGGGGGAATCCCGAGTCGTCGGATCTCACGGTGAGCGCGGTATCGAAGGCCGGCGCGGCTTCGTAGCTCAGAAAACCCGCCGCAAAGAGGCCCCTGGTGTTGACCTCATGTTCAACGTCTTGAAGGGCGGGCAAAATGTCCTCCCTGCGATGTGCCGCAACAATTCGTTCCGGATTCTCAAAAGAGAGCCAACGGTTCCGCTTGGGATCATGGATGACAACGGGGTAGTTCACAGTCGGCGGATGATGTCGTCTTCGGCGTTGAGGATGGCCTCCAGCATGACGGATTCGGAGTCTGCGGCCCGCAAGGCGTCAAGAAGTTCGGTTTCCATGCACATGGAACACAACCGTGCCAGGGTATGGAGGTGGAGCCGGTCGTCCTGACAGCAAAGGAGGAAGAACAGATCGGTTGGTGTTCCATCCCCGGCCCCGAAGTGAATGGGTTGGATGGCGCGGCCGAGAATCATGAAGGATTCGGAAAACATGTAGGGATCATGATGACGGGGATGAAGAATGGCCAACCCGTTGGGGAGGGCCGTTGAACACAACTGTTCGCGTTCCTCGATCATCCGGAGAAGATCCGTTTTGTCGGAAAGCAGGTCTGTCTTCTCCGCCAGGGCGACCAAATCCCGAATCACGGAGGCGCGTGTTTTTGACGTCAGTTCCGCCTGGATCCGATCCCTTGTAACAAGACGGGGCATCAGGGTGGCGTCGGGCGTGAATTCCCGGACTTGGGAGGAACTTTTCGAATGGTATGCGGCCAGGCGTTTGGAGGACAGGTTGAGAATGCGTTGGGACGCCCAGGAGTCAATTTCAGCGCGCTTAAAAGAGACCCGGCCTCCCTGTTTTTCGCAGGGAATTTCCCGTTCCCTGACCAGGGTCTCAATTTCGGGCGCCCCCAGATGGAGATAGGAGGCCACTTCCCTGATCGTCATGGAGCGATGCGGCATGGGGCGAAGTCTGCCAGAACCGTCCGTCCGGCGCAATGGTATCTGTCATTCCGGGCTGTCCGAATTTTCTTCTCTTGATTGGGGGGGGCGGGAGCGGTAGTTTATGCGCCTGTTAAGACAGCGCTGATGTCTGGTTCCCACGAAGCCGGGAACCGGTGACGGTTGGGGCCTATGCGGCGGAAACCGGCAAAATCCCGCCAGGCCCGGAAGGGTGCAACGGTATGCCATGTTCCCGTGCGCCGTAGTGTCCCTGGCCTTAGCCGGCCCCGGCTTCCTGGGAACCGATATCGACAGAGTGTGAAATCGCGGGGGAGACTCTCTTATGGCCTACGAAGTATTGGCGAGAAAATGGCGGCCGCAGCAATTCGCGGATGTGGTGGGGCAGGATCATGTCACCCAGACACTCCAGAATGCCATCAAGGCCAACCGGATTGCCCACGCCTATCTTTTTGTGGGACCGCGGGGAACGGGGAAAACCTCGATGGCGCGCCTGTTCGCAAAGGCGTTGAACTGTGCAACCGGTCCCACGGTGACTCCCTGCGGCGTCTGTGATTCCTGCCGCGAGATCACCTCGGGAACCTCGATGGACGTGCTGGAGATTGACGGCGCCTCGAATAACGGCGTTGAACAGGTTCGTGAGTTGCGCGATAATGTCAAATTCGCCCCCACCCACGGTCAATACAAGATCTACATCATTGATGAAGTCCATATGCTCTCCCAGGGCGCCTTCAATGCCTTGCTCAAGACCCTGGAGGAACCGCCGGCCCATGTGAAATTCTGCTTCGCCACGACCGAGGTGCACAAGGTGCTGCCGACGATCGTGTCGCGATGCCAGCGCTTCGACCTTCGTCGTATTCCGACCGCCCTCATCATCGAACGTCTTAACCTGATCGCGGCGGAAGAAAAAATCACGCTGGATGCCGACGCCGCCCTGGCGATCGCCCGGGGCGCCGAGGGCGGCTTGCGCGACGCGGAGTCGGCGATGGATCAGTTGATTGCCTTTCGGGGTGACACCATCACGGAAGCCGATGTGCTGTCGGTCTTCGGCCTGGTGTCACGCGAAACCCTGGAAACCCTCGCCACGGCGGTTCTCACGGGCGATGTGGGGCGGATTGTGGGCATCATTGCCGATCTTGACGCGGGCGGGAAGGATATGCAGCGGTTGGTGCTGGAACTGTTGGATCATTTCCGCGCCCTGCTGATTTACGAGTGCGCCCCCGAGGCGTCCGCCACCCTGGATGTCATGGCCTCCCAACTGGAGAGTCTCAAGAAACAGGCTGAACTGGCCGGGCCAGACCGGTTGATCCGGATTGCCGAGGCGCTTTCGCAGGCCGAGGATCGGATGCGGTATGCCCTGTCCCGCCGAACCCTGGTGGAGACCGCGTTGATCCGTTGTGCCAAGGCGACGACCGTGTCGGTGGATGAACTTCTGAAACGGCTGGACTCGATCCGGCAATCGCTGGGCGTGCCGGCCGCGCCGGTTTCGGCGGAGACCCCCGACCCGAAGGCGATCGCCGCTCCTGTGCCGCCGCCGATTCCCATCCCCGCGCCGGCGGCGATCCGC